>NZ_MWJM01000001.1:0-300482 GCF_002018435.1 Mammaliicoccus fleurettii
ACTGACGATGGAGTAGGTGTTCAAACAGCATCTATGATGTATGAAGCAATGCAAGAAGCAGCTAAAATAGATAAAGCAATCGTCGCACACTGTGAAGATAATTCATTAATATATGGTGGCGCTATGCACGAAGGTAAACGTAGCGAAGAATTAAATATTCCTGGTATACCGGCCATTTGTGAAGCGGTTCAAATAGCGAGAGATGTTCTATTAGCAGAAGCAGCCAATTGTCATTATCACGTATGCCATGTTTCTACTAAAGAAAGTGTAAGAGTTATAAGAGATGCTAAAAAAGCGGGTATAAAAGTTACAGCTGAAGTTACACCGCACCACTTATTACTTACAGAAGAAGATGTACCAGGTGATGATGCTATTTATAAAATGAACCCACCATTAAGAGCTAAAGAAGATAGAGATGCATTAATAGAAGCATTACTTGATGGAACAATTGATTGTATTGCTACAGATCATGCACCACATGCTAAAGAAGAAAAAGAAGTGCCAATGGTAGATGCACCTTTTGGTATCGTAGGAAGTGAAACAGCTTTCCAATTACTTTATACAAACTTCGTGAAAACCGGTAAATTTACTTTAGAACAACTTGTGTCATTCTTAACGACTAAACCATGCGAAACGTTTAATTTACCTTATGGACGTTTAGAAGAAGGAAGTTATGCAGATATAACGATTATTGATTTAGATACAGAAAGACCGATACTTGCTGAAGAATTTGCTTCTAAAAGTAGTAATACACCATTTATTGGAGAAGTCGTGTCAGGCTATCCAATTTTAACAATTTGTGATGGTGAGATCGTCTATAAGGAGGAAGTATAAGATGAAAAATAAAAGATACTTAGTATTAGAAGATGGTACTACATATAAAGGATATGCTTTAGGCTCTGATGAATTAACTTTAGGTGAAATTGTATTTAATACAGCTATGACAGGTTATCAAGAAACGATTTCAGACCCGTCATACACTGGACAAATTATTACGTTTACTTATCCTCTTATCGGTAATTATGGTATCAATAGAGATGACTTCGAATCATTAAGTCCTACTTTAAATGGCGTTGTCGTAAGAGAAGTATGTGACTATCCAAGCAACTTCAGATCAAGCAAGTCATTAGATGAAACGTTGAAATTTTATCAAATACCTGGTATTTCAGGTGTTGATACAAGAAGTTTAACACGTAAAATAAGAAAATATGGTGTTCTAAAAGCAGGCTTCACGGATAATGCTAACGAAATTGATGCATTAGTACAACGTTTGAATAATGAAACATTGAGAACGGATGAAGTTGAACAAGTATCTTCAGTTAGACCTTATATTTCTACAGGAGATGGCTATAAAATTGTATTAATTGATTACGGAAAAAAAGAAAATATCGTTAGAGAATTAAATAGAAGAGGCTGTGATGTAACGGTAGTACCTTATCAAACATCAATTGAAGAAATTATGAATATTTCACCTGATGGTATCATGGTTTCTAATGGTCCAGGTAATCCAGAAAGTGTTCAAGAAACAATACAAACAATTGGACAATTAATTGGCAAGATACCATTTTTCGGGATATGTTTAGGTCATCAACTTTTTGCACTATCTCAAGGTGCAACTTCTTACAAAATGAAATTTGGACATAGAGGTGCTAATCATCCAGTTCAAAATTTACAAACAGGTAAAGTTGATTTAACAAGTCAAAACCATGGTTATGCAATAGATGAAGATTCAATTGCAAATACAGATTTAGAAGTTACACATCTAGCATTAAATGATAAATCTATCGAAGGGTTAAGACATAAAAAATACCCAGCATTTTCAGTACAATATCATCCAGAAGCTTCACCAGGTCCACATGACTCTAACTATTTATTCGATGAATTTATTGAAATGATTAAATTACATAAAGCGAAGGAGCGTACAATCAATGCCTAAACAAACAGATATCAAATCCATCTTAGTAATTGGTTCAGGTCCAATCATCATTGGACAAGCAGCAGAATTTGACTATGCAGGTACACAAGCATGCTTAGCATTAAAAGAAGAAGGTTATAGAGTTATTTTAGTGAATTCAAACCCAGCTACAATTATGACTGATACTGAAATAGCTGACACTGTATATATTGAACCACTAACTTTAGACTTCGTAAGTCGCATTATTCGTAAAGAACAGCCAGATGCATTATTACCAACATTAGGTGGACAAACTGGTTTGAACATGGCAATTGAATTGCACGAAAATGGTGTACTAGAAGAAAATAATGTCCGTTTACTAGGTACACAACTTACTTCAATCGAACAAGCTGAAGATAGAGACTTATTCCGTACGTTAATGAATGAACTAAATGAACCGGTACCAGAAAGCGATATTGTGAATGATTTAGAAGGCGCATTAAAATTTGCTAATGAAATAGGATACCCACTAATAGTTAGACCAGCATTCACAATGGGTGGTACTGGTGGCGGAATCTGTCACGATGAAAAAGAACTAAGTGAAATCGTTCAGAATGGTTTGAAATACAGCCCTGTTACACAATGTTTATTAGAAAAATCTATAGCAGGTTTTAAAGAAATAGAGTACGAAGTGATGAGAGACAAAAATGATAATGCTATTGTTGTTTGTAACATGGAGAATATCGACCCTGTTGGTATTCACACAGGGGACTCAATTGTTGTAGCGCCGAGTCAAACATTATCTGATGTTGAGTATCAAATGTTAAGAGATGTTTCATTAAAAATTATTCGTGCATTGAAAATTGAAGGTGGATGTAACGTACAACTTGCACTAGATCCAGACTCATTAGATTATTATATTATAGAAGTAAATCCACGTGTCTCAAGATCATCAGCTTTAGCTTCAAAAGCAACAGGCTATCCAATTGCTAAACTAGCAGCTAAGATTGCAATCGGAATGACTTTAGACGAAATGTTAAATCCAGTTACAGGAACATCTTATGCTGCATTTGAGCCTGCTCTTGATTATGTCGTATCTAAAATACCGAGATTCCCATTCGATAAATTTGAAAAAGGGGAACGTCATTTAGGTACACAAATGAAAGCTACTGGAGAAGTAATGGCAATAGGTAGAACCTATGAAGAGTCACTATTAAAAGCCATTCGTTCATTAGAATATGGTGTACACCATTTAGGATTACCAAATGGTGATGAATTTGAACTTGATTTTATTGAAGAAAGAATTAAAGCACAAGATGATGAAAGATTATTCTTTATTGGTGAAGCAATAAGACGAGGAACTTCTTTAGAAAGAATTCATGAATTAACTCAAATTGATTATTTCTTCTTAAATAAATTTAAACACATCATCGAAATAGAACATGACTTAAAAAATAATAAAGGTGACTTAGAAGCATTACTATGGGCAAAACAATATGGCTTTAGTGATAAAGTAATTGCACATAGATGGGAACAATCAGAGTTAGAGATATACGAGTTAAGACAACAAAATGAAATTAATCCAGTTTATAAAACAGTTGATACATGTGCAGCTGAATTTGAATCTGAAACACCATACTTTTATGGCACTTACGAAACAGAAAATGAATCTGTAGTGACTGAAAAAGAAAAAATTATTGTGCTAGGATCCGGACCAATAAGAATTGGACAAGGCGTTGAATTTGATTACGCTACTGTTCATGCAGTTTGGGCAATACAAGAAGCTGGATACGAAGCAATTATTATTAATAACAACCCAGAAACAGTTTCTACTGATTTCTCTATATCAGATAAATTATACTTTGAACCACTTACTGAAGAAGATGTAATGAGTATTATTAATCATGAACAACCTAAAGGCGTAGTTGTTCAATTTGGTGGTCAAACCGCTATCAATTTAGCTGACAAAATCTCTAAAAAAGGTGTTAAAATTCTAGGAACGTCATTAGAAGATCTTAATAGAGCAGAAGATAGAAAAGAATTCGAAGCATTATTACAAAAAATTGATGTTCCGCAACCTCATGGTAAAACAGCTACTTCAGTTCAAGAAGCAATAGACAATGCAAATGAAATCGGTTATCCAGTTGTAGTAAGACCTTCTTACGTATTAGGTGGAAGAGCAATGGAGATTGTTTATGCAGAACCAGAATTGAAAAATTATATGGAACAAGCTGTTAAAGCAAGTCCAGAACATCCTGTATTAATCGACCGTTACTTAACAGGCAAAGAAATAGAAGTGGACGCAATATCAGATGGTGAAACAGTTGTCATCCCAGGTATTATGGAACATATTGAAAGAGCTGGAGTTCATTCAGGTGATTCAATCGCAGTTTATCCACCTCAAACTTTAACTGATAAAGAAATTGATTTATTAGTAGATTACACAACGAGATTAGCTAAAGGCTTAAACATAATTGGTCTTATCAATATTCAGTTTGTATTGTCTAAAGGTGAGGTATTTGTTCTAGAAGTAAACCCTAGAGCAAGTAGAACTGTACCTTTCTTAAGTAAAATCACAGATATCCCAATGGCTAAAATTGCTACAAAAGCAATTGCTAACATTTCATTAAAAGAACAAGGATATGAAAGTGGATTAGCACCTTATAAAGAAGGTGTATACGTAAAAGCACCAGTATTCAGCTTTAGCAAACTTAAAAATGTAGACATAACATTAGGGCCTGAAATGAAATCAACAGGTGAAGTAATGGGCAAAGATAGTACTTTAGAAAAAGCATTATACAAAGGCTTAACAGCTAGCGGGTTAAAGGTACAAGATCAAGGCACAGCATTATTTACGGTTAGTGATAAAGATAAAGCAGAAGCTTTAGCAATAGCGAAAAGATTCCATGAAATTGGGTATCGTATTTTTGCCACAGCTGGTACTGCAAAATACTTTAACGAACAAAACATTCCAGTATACACAGTAGGAAAAATTGGTGGAGAACATGACTTACTTTCAGTTATTCAAAAAGGTGAAGTTCAACTAGTTGTGAATACGATGACGAAAGGGAAATTATATGATAGAGATGGTTTCCAAATTAGAAGAGAATCAGTTGAAAATGGCATACCATGTTTGACTTCACTTGATACTGCAAATGCACTTGCAGATGTAATTGAAAGTATGACTTTCAAAACCGAACAAATGTAGAGGGGGAGTATTATGTCTAAAATAATGACAGTTGTATCAAACAATCAAATAGCAGATGCTATCTTTGAATTAAAAGTACATGGAAATCTCACGAAAAATATGAAAAACCCAGGACAATTCGTTCATATTAAAGCAGGTACAGGTACTGAACATATGTTGAGAAGACCAATATCTATTTGTGAAGTAAACCATGAAGAAGAGACATTCACAATGCTTTTTAGAAAAGAAGGTCATGGTACTGAAATGATTTCTACTTTGAAATCTGGAGATCCAATTGATGTGATTGCACCTTTAGGGAATGGCTTCCCTGTAGAAGAAGCACAAAATACTGCCTTGTTAGTTGGAGGTGGTATTGGTGTGCCACCACTTTATGAGTTATCTAAACAATTAAATAAAAGAGGTATAAAGACAATCCATGTGTTAGGATTCCAAAGTGCTAAAGATGCTTTCTATATTGAAGAATTTAAAGCACTCGGTGACACGTATATCGCAACTGTTGATGGAAGTTTAGGTACAAAAGGATTTGTTACAACTGTTATTGATAATATTGAAACACCCTTCGACATTTTTTATAGCTGCGGACCAAAACCAATGCTTAAAGCATTAACAGAACAATTAAGTGATATTAAAGGTTATATATCATTAGAAGAACGTATGGGTTGTGGAATTGGAGCTTGTTATGCATGTGTTTGTCATACGAATGATGAAGCGGGCTATGTAAAAGTATGCACAGATGGACCAGTATTTGAAAAAGGAGCTGTGATCATATGAGTAGATTAAATGTAACTTTACCAGGTCTAAATTTAAAAAACCCAGTTATGCCAGCAAGTGGATGTTTTGCTTTTGGTAAGGAATTTAGTCAATTTTATGATTTATCTGAGTTGGGTTCTATTATGATTAAAGCTGCAACTCAGCTTGCTAGATATGGTAATGAGGCACCTCGTGTTGCTGAAACTGCTAGCGGTATGATTAATGCAATTGGTCTACAGAACCCGGGAGTTCATCATATTTTAGAACATGAACTTAAATATTTAGAGCAATTCGATGTACCGATTATTGCAAATGTGGCAGGTTCTACTGAAGAAGAATATGTATATGTAGCAAAACATATTTCTAACGCACCAAATGTTCATGCGCTAGAGTTAAATATTTCATGTCCAAATGTTAAAGAAGGTGGTATTCAATTTGGAACTGTACCAGAAGTTGCACGTGAGTTAACAAGAAAAGTAAAAGCAGTTTCTGAAGTCCCAGTATATGTGAAATTATCACCGAATGTTACGAATATCGTTGAAATGGCAAAAGCTATCTCAGAATATGCTGATGGTATTACGATGATTAACACGCTCGTTGGCTTAAGAATAGATTCTAAAACCGGCAAACCTATCATTAGTAATGTTATTGGAGGTTTAAGTGGTCCTGCAATTAAACCAGTAGCATTAAGAATGGTTTATGAAGTTAGCCAAAATATTGATATACCGATTATTGCTATGGGTGGCGTTAGAACTGCTCAAGATGTAATTGATTATATCTCTGTTGGGGCAGATGCAGTTGCAGTAGGAACAGCTAATTTTGAGAATCCTACTGTATGTAAAGATATTATAGATGAATTACCTACATTACTCGATAACTTAGGTGTTCAACATATTTCAGAACTTAAAGGTCGAACATATAATCAACAAGGAGTTGTTAAATAAATGAAAAACACACCAATAATAGCTTTAGACTTTGCAACGCTTAGTGAAGTTGAACAGTTTCTTGATTTATTTAACGAACCTCTTTTTGTAAAAGTGGGTATGGAATTATATTTACAAAATGGTCCTGAAACGCTAAAAGTCATCAAAGATAGAGGGCATGATATATTTCTTGATTTAAAATTACATGACATTCCTAATACTGTTAAAGGCGCATTAAAAGGATTAGGTAAATTTAATATCGATTTAATTAATGTACATGCAGCTGGTGGTAAGAAAATGATGGCTGCAGGACTTGAAGGACTACGTGCTACAAATCCTGGAGCTAAATTAATCGCTGTAACACAGTTAACATCAACGACTGAAGAACAAATGAGAGATGAACAAAACATTCAAACATCAATAGAAAATGCTGTAGTTCATTATGCCAAGATCACTCAACAAGCAGGACTTGATGGCGTTGTTTGTTCACCGTTAGAATCGACACTCATTAGAGAAAATATCGGAGAAGATTTCTTAAAAGTAACACCAGGTATACGATTAGAATCCGACAAAACGCATGACCAACAAAGAGTAACAACACCAGAAGAAGCTAAAAAGTTGGGATCAACACATATAGTAGTTGGTCGTTCTATAACTCAGCATGAAAATCCAGTTTCAAGATATCATGAAATATTACATAGATGGGAAGGATAATTCATATGACTCAAAATATCGCACAATCATTACTAGAAATTAAAGCTGTAACATTATCTCCAGAAGATCCGTATACATGGAGTTCAGGTATTAAATCTCCAATATATTGTGATAACCGAGTCACATTAGCTTATCCAGAAATTAGAGAAACGATTTACAAAGGACTTATATCATTAATTAAAGAACATGCTCATGATGTTGAAATCATTTCAGGAACTGCTACAGCAGGTATTCCACATGCTGCTTTCATTGCTGATCAATTAGGATTGCCAATGAGTTATGTAAGGTCTAAAAGTAAAGGGCATGGTAAAGGGAATCAAATCGAAGGTGCATTAAGCAAAGGAAGAAAAGTAGTTGTTATAGAAGATTTAATTTCAACAGGTGGATCTTCAATTAATGCAGTTGATGCATTAATTGAAGACGGAGCAGAAGTAATAGGTGTATTTGCAATCTTTACTTACGGAATCAAGAAGGCAGAAGAAGCTTTCGAATCAAAAGATATTCCTTACTATACTTTATCAAATTATGACGAACTTATTTCTGTTGCAGAAAAAGAAGGATATATCCAAAATAAAGATATAAAAACTTTAAAAGAATGGAAAGATACTTTATAATAAAGTCTAGATAAGGGGGGTCTTTATGAGTAGCCAGCATAAACTATCTGTTGAACAACAAAAAGAACAGATAAAAAAATGGGAACATATAAATGATTTTCTAAAAAAAGATACTAATAAAAAACCTGACTTTAATCATTATAAAGTAAGAGATCATAATTTAAATGAACGTACTGGATACACGAATAACACTAATGTAAATAGACAGAGAAGTTATGATTTAGACGATAAAAATATATTTAAAAGCATAAAAAAAGAGCTTGAAGAAAATGGAGTTTTTAATACAAAAGACTCTGATAAGTAATGGGAAGTGAACAAGAAGTTAAGACAATTAATTTGTCTTAGCTTCTTTTTTTGCGGTAGTTAGATAAAATACTACAAAAAATATAATTAGTAAATATATGCATAAATATTATAGAATATTCAGAAAATAGTACTACTTTTGTATAAACTTTGTTAAAATGTAAACGAATACACAATAAAAGGGGGCGTAATAATATGGGTAAACAAGATAAAAAATTTACAGAAAAGCTTTGGAAAGAAAGTAGTAGAACTAAAGAAATGTTAAAATTCTTTTCTTCAGATGCATTAAAATCTCAAAACAAACCAGATCCTGAATTAAAAGCTTATAATACAGCTCAATTAATCGGATTAATTTTAGGGCCACTATTATTTTTAGTAATATTGCTATTTTTCAAAGCGGATGGGTTAAGCCAAACTGGAGTATACGTAATGGCAGCAACTTTATGGATAGCAGTATGGTGGATTACAGAAGCTATTCCGATTCCGGCCACTAGTTTAATGCCTTTATTCTTATTTCCATTAGGTGGAGTTATGGATAGTGAAACAGTATCCAGCGCCTATGGTAATGATATTGTATTCTTATTCCTAGGTGGATTTATTATTGCAATTGCAATGGAAAGATGGAATTTACATACGAGAATTGCACTAGTCATTATTAATAGTATAGGAACAAGTACTGGTAGAATTTTATTAGGATTTATGATTGCAACTGGTGCATTGTCAATGTTTGTGTCAAACACAGCGGCTGTTATGATTATGATTCCAATCGGTATGGCGATTATTAAAGAAGCTAATGAACTTACAGCTGACGGGAATGATTCCGATAGTTTAACTCAATTTGAAAAATCACTTGTATTAGGTATTGGTTATGCGGGTACAATTGGTGGACTTGGAACATTAATTGGTACGCCACCTTTAATTATTTTAAAAGGTCAATATGAAAAAATATTTGGTGAAGAAATTGGATTTGGACAATGGATGGTAATGGGTGTCCCAACAGTAATTATATTATTAGCAATAACTTGGGCATATTTGAATTTTGTCATGTTTAAACATGACATGAAAGAATTACCTGGTGGTAAAAGAATTATTACTAGAGAATTAAAAGCATTAGGAAAGACATCATATGAAGAGAAAGTCGTATTTACGTTATTCTGTTTAGCAGCATTTTTATGGGTATCAAGAGAATTCTTATTATCACAGTTACCTTTTACAGAGCTAGTTAAAGATGGAACAATATCAATGTTTATTGCTGTTATATTATTCTTAATACCAGCTAAAAGAAAGTTTGCTAGAATTTTAGATTGGTCGATTGCTAAAGATTTACCGTGGGGTATTTTATTACTCTTTGGTGGTGGTTTAGCAGTAGCTTCAGCTATTACAGAAAGTGGTTTAGATAAATGGATGGGTAAACAAATTTCTGGATTAGAAGGTGTAAACATTATTCTAATCATTGCTATTGTAGCGCTCTTTGTACTATTCTTAACAGAAATTACATCGAATACAGCAACAGCAACAATGATTTTACCGATACTTGCAACAATAGCTGTAGGCATTAATTTACATCCGTTAGCTTTAATGATTCCAGCAGCAATGGCAGCAAACTGTGCATTTATGTTGCCAGTAGGTACACCTCCAAATGCGATTGTGTTTGGTACAGATAAAGTAACAATCAGAGAAATGGCAACAGCAGGATTTTGGTTAAACTTAATCAGTTGTGTCATCATAGTAGGATTCGTTTGGTTTATGGTACCATGGTTATTTGGAATTGAATTTGTAGCAACTAAATAAAAATAATTAATAAAAAGACTCTCCCATACCGTGGAACTACATATAACGGCAAGGAGAGTCTTTATTTTGAGTAATTAGGATTAAATCAGGTTAATACGCACGAAGACTTTCGAGATATCGTGCGATTCCGTTCAAAATCAGGTAAAACGCACGATACCCATTTTATAAATTAAAGAATTTTCATAAGAATTAGTCCATAAATAGTTTGATAAAGACGTACCCAATGATAATAACGGCTAACATAATAACAATAGGTAACAATAATGAAATTGACATAAAATCTCTCCTTTGTCTTTGTCTCTTATAAATATTATACTAAATTATATAAGATATAAGAAATTTTTAAAATATGATATTGGAGTGTTTATTACATGATACCAAAAATTACAACATTTTTAATGTTTAACGGTGAAGCTGAAGAAGCTATTAAATTTTATACATCAATTTTTCAAGATAGTGAAATTTTAACTATGGTTAAATATGGAGAAGAAGGGCCAGGGGAACCTGGTACTGTACAACATTCTATTTTTAAAATAAACGGACAAATATTTATGGCTATTGATCAAGGAAATGGTGTGGAAATAGAAATGAATCCAGCTATGTCATTGTATGTAACATGTGAATCTGCTATGGAGATGGAGACTCTATATTCTAAATTAAAATCTGGTGGTGCAATATTAATGCCTAAAACGGAATTACCACCAACATTCAGAGAATTTGCATGGGTACAAGATAAATACGGTGTTAATTTCCAATTAGCTTTACCAGAACAGCAATAATAAACTTTCTTTCAAAATAAAAACGAAGTGCTATTGAATCAATATAGCACTTCGTTTTATTTATTGTTTTAATAATTTTTTAATATCATCATAGTCTGTTGTAACATACAGAGTTGATTGACTATCATAAGTTACAAATCCTGGTTTTGCGCCACTTGGTTTGTGGACATTTCTTATTGCAGTATAATCTACTGGTATTTGTGCTGACTGACTTGCTTTAGAATAATAAGCTGCAATCATTGCTGCTTCTTCAATTGTTGTATCTGTTGGTTCGTCTTCTTGTATAACAACATGTGAACCTGGAATATCTTTCGTATGGAACCACAATTGATTTTTTCTTGCTACTTTATGAGTAAGATAATCGTTTTGTTTGTTGTTTTTACCAAGTAATATTGTTTGCCCATCTGAAGAAACAAATGTCGTGATTGTTATTTTATTTGATTTTTTCTTTTTCTTACTTTTACGTTTTTTTACAAAACCTTGGTCTTCTAATTCTTCTCTTATATCGTCTATATCTTCTACTGATATATGAGCAAGTTGTTGTTCTAATGACTCGAAATATAGAATGTTAGAATGAGTAAGTTTAATTTGCTTTTCTAATTCTATTTCTCTTGTCTTGAGTCTGTTATATTGTTTGTAATAATATTGTGCATTCATTGAAGGTGATTTAGTTGGATTTAATGGTATAGAAATAGGTTCATTATTATAGTAATTGATTGTTTCTAACGTTTTATCACCTTGGTTGATTTGATACATATTAGCGGTAATCAGTTCACCATATAATTGTTGCTCATCTTTAGTACGAGCTGCCTCTTTTTCGTTAATCAATTTTTCTAATTTATTTCTATTTTTTTGTAAATGTTGATCTATAATTTTTACTAAATCTAGCGCACGTTGTTTAACGCGTTCTCTCTCTCCACGTGATTCATAAAATCTATCTAAACATTCATGAATTGTATCAAATGCCATATAATTATTACCATAAGTATGTAATGGCATGAAATAGAAGATTTCTTTATTTGTTGAATCATCACTATAAATTACAGGTTTAGGCGTTTGATCTACCTCATTCATTACTTCATCAAAAGATTCTACTAACGTTTCTTGATTCATAAATGGTCTTCGAGACACAATTTCTTTTGTAATCAGTGGACTAAAACCTTCAAATTGTTGTAATAATTGTCGGTCTATTTTACCTGCATTATAATTGATATATTTATTTACATCGTCTACTTCAAATGGATTTAATTTTTTAACAGTAGGAGGATATTCATATTTGAAACCAGGCATAATTGTACGAGCAGTATTTGTATTTGGAGTATGATGCTTAAAGCCATCGATAATTTTACGTTCTCCATCTATTAAAATAATGTTACTATGTCGTCCCATAATTTCTAATACAATTGTTCGTTTTCTTAAATCTCCAATTTCATCTCTTGAATGTATATCAATCTCAACTAATCTATCATTTCCTATTTGAGTAATACTTTGTATAATTCCTCCATCTAAATGTTTTCGTAATACTCTTAAAAACATTGGAGGATCAAAAGGATTGTCATACTTTTCCGTTGTTAAATGAAAACGGCTAAAATTTGCATGTGTTGATAATAATAGTTGTTTGTTTTTTCTTTCACTACGAATTGTTAAGATAATCGTATCTGAACTTGGTTCAGCAATTTTATGAATTCGCCCAGAAACGAGCGATTGAATATCTTCAACAATCTTTCTTGTAAATAAGCCATCAAAAGCCATTTGCACTCACACCTTTATCAAAAGTCAATTTATTGTAACATGTAAGGGATTAAATGAGTATAATTCTGTTTAATCTTACAACCTCTCTAGCCATATATAATTGAAATATGGTAAGATATAAAAAACAAAATGATAATAAATTGTTAGTATTCATTAGGAAAGGTCGTTTGACATGAACATTGAAAAAGGGTTACTGATAGTGCTCTCTGGCCCATCTGGAGTTGGTAAAGGAACGGTACGTAAATCAATATTTGATGATCCTAGTACGGATTTTAAATATTCTATCTCTATGACTACTAGGAAAATGCGTCAAGGTGAGACAGATGGTGTAGATTATTTCTTTAAATCAAGAGAAGAATTCGAAGCTTTAATTGCTGATGACCAATTTATAGAGTATGCTGAGTATGTAGGTAATTATTATGGTACGCCTGTACAATACGTTAGAGATACAATGGATAACGGTTATGATGTATTTTTAGAAATCGAAGTTGAAGGTGCTAAACAAGTTAGGAAGAAATTTCCTGAAGCTTTATTTATTTTCTTAGCACCGCCGAGTTTAGAACACTTGAAAGAAAGGTTAGTTGGACGCGGTACTGAATCAGACGAAATCATCCAAAACCGTATTTTAGAAGCACGTAAAGAAGTAGAAATGATGAACCTTTACGATTATGTTGTTGTAAACGATGAAGTTGAATTAGCTAAAGAACGTATTCAATCAATCGTAGAAGCAGAACATTTAAAAAGAGAACGTGTTGAAGCGCGCTATAGAAAAATGATATTGGAGGCAAAAAAATAATGTTATATCCACCACAAAATGAATTAAAAGACAGTATTAATTCTAAATATTTAGTCGTTACGACTGCAGCTAAAAGAGCCCGAGAACTACAAGAACACCCTGATAGTTTATTATTAGATGAATATCGTTCATTAAAAAATGTAGGTCAAGCACTAGAAGAAATTGCAGCACATAAAGTATATGCTAAACTAGAAGACTAATTATCATTATCTAAAAAAGATCTTTTATGTATGGGAAATATAATCCCTTCATAAAAGGTCTTTTTATTTAAATGAAGGTAAGTAGTTTATATTCATGACAGTCTATTTTAAAGAATGTATAATAAATATAAAGATTTAGAATCGAATTTATCGGAGGATTACACAAATGAAGAATATACTTCTAGCTGTAACTGGTGGAATAGCTGCCTATAAAGCAATAGATTTAACGAGCAAATTAACTCAAAGTGGTTATACTGTACGTGTCATGTTAACAGAGAATGCACAACAGTTTGTTACACCATTAGCTTTTCAAGCAATTAGTCGTAACCATGTTTATACGGACACTTTTGATGAAAAAGATGTAAGTGAAATACAACATATCACGTTAGCAGATTGGGCAGATGCGGTTATTGTTGCACCTGCAACAGCAAATACGATTAGCAAGTTAGCAAATGGATTAGCTGATAATATTGTGACATCTACATTGCTTGCAACAACTGCTCCAGTATTTATTGCGCCAGCTATGAATGTACATATGCTAGAGCATCCATCAATAGTTAAGAATATGTCACAACTTAGAAATTATGGATATAAATTTATTGCACCAGGAGAAGGCTATTTAGCATGTGGTTATGTTGCAAAAGGTAGAATGGAAGAACCTATAACGATACTAACTATTATAGATGATTATTTTAAAGAACAATCAAATCCACAAACCTTTGCTCTCCAAGGCAAAAATGTACTCGTAACTGCTGGACCAACAGTAGAAAAAGTCGATGCAGTAAGATATTTTACAAATCGATCAAGTGGTAAGATGGGATATGCTTTAGCAGAAGCTGCTAGAAATTTAGGGGCAAATGTCATATTAGTAAGTGGTGAAACGAGTTTATCACAACCAAGTGGAGTAGAATTTATTCAAATATCTAGCGCTGAAGAAATGTTTCAGGCAGTTAAAGAACGAATGGATGATATGGATATGATTATTAAAGCAGCAGCTGTAGCTGATTATACTCCAGTTAAAACAGTAAATAATAAAATGAAAAAACAAGATGGTAATTTAGAGCTTACTTTTAAAAGAACGACAGATATTTTGAAATATTTAGGGGAACATAAGGATAAACAATATTTGGTTGGCTTTGCAGCTGAAACAGATAATGTGGAAACTTATGCTATGGGCAAACTGAAAAAGAAAAATGCTGATGTTATTGTTGCAAATCATGTAGCAAACCAAGAAATTGGATTTAGATCATCAGACAATGAAGTCGAAATGTTTTTTGCAAATGGAGATAGAGTACCTTTAGCT
This sequence comes from Mammaliicoccus fleurettii, assembly GCF_002018435.1. Classification (NCBI taxonomy): domain Bacteria; kingdom Bacillati; phylum Bacillota; class Bacilli; order Caryophanales; family Staphylococcaceae; genus Mammaliicoccus; species Mammaliicoccus fleurettii. The sequence goes on from NZ_MWJM01000001.1 coordinate 15,028, forward strand.
AAAGAATCAAAACAGAAAATAGCTTTTAAAATATTAAATGAAATCACTAGTAGGTGGGAAGATTGATCGCAAATGTTGTAGTGGATATTCCAGCTAAAAACGTCGACAAAATTTTTGATTATATTATACCTCAAGATATAGAGGATATTGTTAAAGTCGGTGTTAGAGTTGAAGTGCCTTTTGGTTCAAGGAAAATTCAAGGCTTTGTTATTGGTATTAGTGAAAAATTATCAAGTGATATAGACGAGTCTAAATTAAAGTCTTTAATTAGAGTTAAAGACTTTAAACCAGAATTAACTTCTGAATTAATCAAACTAAGTGAGTGGATGTCTAATTTTCATTTAGTTAAACGAATTTCAGCATTAGAAATCATGTTGCCTAGTGCTATTAAAGCTAAATATCAAAAAGTATATATCATAAAAGATCCGGATGATATTCCTGCACAATATTTAAATCATTTTAATAAAGAAGGTATGTTAACTTTTGATCAAGCTCAAACACTACAAATCGTAGCAGAATTAGAAAGCTATGCAAAAACAGAAGCCTTAACTAAAGATACGATTGTAGGGCAACAATTAACGAGAAAGTACGCAACGTGTGTAAGAATTATACCGACAGATAGACTGGATGAAATTATCGAATCTTTACGTACGAGAGAAAAACAATTAGATATCCTTAATTATTTAATAGAACATAGACATGAAGATGTATTGTTAAAAACATTAAAAGAAGAAGGGTTTTCTAATTCTAGTATTAATACTTTAGTTAAAAATCAAGTTCTAGAAAAATACGAAGCCATTGTAAATAGAGACCCTTATGAGCATAGAATTTTTGAAAAAGAACACAATAAAGCTTTAACAGAAGCGCAACAAGAAGCTTTTACTCAAATTGATGAAGCGGTTAAAGCAAATGAATCTAAGACATTTTTATTACATGGTGTAACAGGCTCAGGTAAAACAGAAGTTTATTTACAAACAATTGAGAATGTCTTAAAAAAAGGTGAGCAAGCTATCATGCTCGTACCTGAAATTGCATTAACACCGCAGATGGTCAATCGTTTTAAAGCACGATTTGGTGATGAAGTTGCAGTACTGCATTCAGGACTATCAAAAGGTGAAAAGTATGATGAATGGCAAAAAATCAGAGATGGTAAAGCGAGTGTTTCAGTAGGAGCAAGATCTAGTGTGTTTGCACCTTTTGAAAAGCTAGGCCTCATTATTATTGATGAAGAACACGAATCAACTTACAAACAAGAAGACTATCCGAGGTACCATGCAAGAGAAATTGCTATATGGAGAAGTGAATATCACCATTGTCCAGTAGTATTAGGATCAGCAACACCAAGTTTAGAAACATTTGCTCGAGCAGAAAAAAATGTATATCAATATTTAGGATTACCTGATCGAGTTAATCAACAGAAGATGCCAGAAATTGAATTAATCGATATGAGAGAAGAATTACAAGAAGGAAATAGATCTATGTTCTCTCATCATTTAACAGAAGCCATTCAAGAAAGAATAGATAAAGGTGAACAAATTGTACTTTTCTTAAATAGAAGAGGACATTCATCTTTCGTGTTATGTAGAGATTGTGGACACGTACCACAATGTCCCAACTGTGATATTTCGCTTACATATCATAAAACACATGATGACTTAAAATGTCACTACTGTGGTTATAGTGAACCTATGCCACAAAAATGCCCAAGTTGTGAAAGCGAACATATTAGACAAATGGGTGTCGGAACTCAAAAAGTAGAAGAAATTATATATGAAACATTTGATCGCGCTAAAGTGATTAGAATGGACGTAGATACAACGTCTAAAAAAGGTGCACATGAAAGATTGTTAACAGCTTTTGGTAATCAAGAAGCAAATATTTTATTAGGCACTCAAATGATTGCTAAAGGATTAGATTTTGAAAATATTACATTAGTAGGCGTATTAAACGCTGATACTATGCTCAATTTACCAGACTTTAGATCAAGTGAGAAGACATTCCAATTACTCACACAAGTAGCAGGTAGAGCAGGTAGGCATAAGAAACAAGGAGAAGTAATGATTCAAACATATAATCCTGATCATTACGCTATATTAGATGTAACAAAGAATGACTACTTGTCATTTTATCAAAAAGAAATGAAATTTAGACAAGTCGGTAAATATCCACCTTATTACTATCTAGTGAATTTAACAATCAGTCATGTGGATAAGAGGAAAGTGTTGCAAGCATCCAAACATATCCATGGCATACTTGTACAACATGTAACAACACAGTCCTTCATATTAGGACCATCACCAAGTCCGTTGTCACGAATAAATAACCAACATAGATTCCAAATACTCATAAAGTTCAAGAATGAACCAGACTTGTTAACAGCTTTGAAATATCTAGATGATTATTACCATGAACAATATATGAAAGACAAACTCTCATTAGAAATAGATATTAATCCGCAAATGATGATGTAAGTAGAAAACCCGTGAAAATTCGAGGATTTTCACGGGTTTTCTTAATTTTAAGGATAAAAAAGTATTTAGTACGTGTTTTATAAAAGCAATATGAGTAGAAATTGGTGATAAGAGTGGCGTTAGAAGCAAATTGAGAAGAAACTGCTGATAAGAGTGGTGTTAAAAGCAATTTGAGAAGAAACTGCTGATAAGAGTGGCATTAAAAGCAAATTGAGAAGAAACTGCTGATAAAGATATATCTATTTACTATCTAAAAAGAATTTTCTGTTTCTCCGTGTTAATGTTAAAAAAGTATTTTTTACAAACGCGTTCAATAGTATACTTTTTCACTGGATAACACCATGCTATAGCTTCTTCAAAAGTAAAACTGTCTCTCTTTATAATATAAAGCTCTTTTAAATTAAAGAATACTATATCTTCACATTTAATTTCCGACTTACAATATGAGCAACAATAAAGTGTTTTGTTATCTAATATTTTTATAGTATGCATTTTTCTACAGTTGGGGCATTTTATACCGGCATACTTTAAATCATATTTTGTCGTAATGTCTTTTTGATAATAAGTGGAGTGTTTCGATTCATTTTCTAGAAGTAAATTCAATATTTGATGGTTATCATTTGGAAGTTGTGGTGATAGTATTTTTGAGATTTTATCTAATTCATGTGGAAGTATTATATTTTGATTTTTTGGCCATGTTCCTAAAGGGATTAAATGAGGATTAGTAAATACGATGTAAGATTCAATATCTAAAAATATTCCACATCTATGAAGTGATTTTTGAAGCTCATGCTTTATATTACGGACTTGGATTATAGGAGATTTGGTTATAATTCCATAATTATTTTTCAAAGTATCATGTTCAAAGTACCATTCGTCTTTATAATGTTTAACTTCAAAAACAACAAACTTATTACTAGTAGCAACTAGAAAATCTATTTGAACATGATTAGTAGAACCAAATTCGAATGAGTGAATATAATAAATATTATTGAGAGAATTTAACATAGCAGTAAAATATTTCTCACCCTCCTCTCCATTATGATAAGTAATTAAAAAATTCCTTTCCTCCTTACTTAATAAAGTTCTTCCTTCCAGTGCAGTTACGTATTTAATATAATCGTTAGCTTTCATATGACTATCCTTTCTATATTGTTATAAAAAAAGTAGATTTACTTATAATTAGATTGTATAATATTATATAATTAACATCTACAATGAAATTCCATTTTTAATAAATAATAGGTATACATAGAAATCACCTTGAGACATAAAAATATGTTTAGGGATTAAAATCCAAATTCAAAGGTGTGAAGTGTTCGTATGTATAAGCAATTAATACTATCTTCTATTTTATGTTTCTAAACGTAGAACGAATGACTTGTTCGTCGGTCATCATTCAAGACCATTAGATGGTTTTACCTAATACAGGTGAAAGTGAAAATGGTATAATCCAATTTGCATTATTCTCACTTGTGATTTTATCTTTAGTTTGTGTGACAACTTTTTTAAAGAGAACTCAAAATTAAACAAATGTAATTAGCGATGGAGGATAAATATTCTCTGTCGCTTTTTATGTTGATTTACGTTATAATTATACGATGAGTTTTTAAAAAGGAGCGATAGAGATGGCTGTAAAACCACTTGTTACGGTACCAAATCCAATATTAAATAGAGAAGTTAAAGATGTTGTTACTTTCGATGAATCTTTAAAAGAATTGATTTCTAACTTAGAGGACACAATGTATGAAAATGATGGGGTAGGTATTGCTGCTCCTCAAATTGGTGTTGATCTTAAAGTTGCGATTGTTGATATGGAGCAAGAGGGTATTTTGCAGCTTATCAATCCAACAATTGTTTCTCAATCTGAAGAAACTGAAGCAGATGTAGAAGGTTGCTTGAGTGTTCCGGGTGTTTTTGGGGAAGTTAATAGAAGTAAAATGATTGTTGTTAATAGTAATGACTTGAATGGAAATAGTGTTGAATTAACGGCATACGATGATGTTGCTAGAATTATTTTACATGAGGTCGATCATTTATATGGTGAGTTGTTTACTGATAAAATGACGAGAGAAGTTAGTGAAGAAGAACTAGAGGAGATGTATAAGGATGAGTAAAATCGTATTCATGGGTACGCCAGATTTTTCTACAGGTATTTTAGAAATGCTTATTGAAGATAATGAAGTCATTGCTGTTGTTACTCAGCCAGATCGTCCTGTAGGTCGTAAGAAAGTACTAACGCCACCTCCAGTAAAAGAAGTAGCAATCAAACATAATATTCCTGTTTATCAACCTGAAAAATTAAATCATTCTTCTGAATTAGAAGAAATTATAAATTTAAAGCCTGATTTAATTGTGACTGCTGCTTTCGGGCAATTGTTACCAAAATCATTACTTGATGCACCGAAATATAAAGCAGTTAATGTACATGCTTCTCTATTGCCTAAATATAGAGGTGGAGCACCAATACATTATGCAGTGATGAATGGTGAAAAGAAAACGGGTGTCACAATTATGTATATGGCTGAAAAGCTAGATGCAGGTAATATCATTAGTCAAGATGAGATAATCATTAAAGAGAACGATACAGTAGGGGATGTTCATGATCAACTAGCAGTACTTGGTACAGAGTTATTGAAACGAACTTTACCTACTATTTTTAATGGAACGAACGAAAGTACACCTCAAGATGAATCTTTAGTAAGCTTTGCTTCTAATATTTCAAGAGAAGATGAAAGAATTGATTGGTCACAAGATGCTCAATCAATTCACAATCATATAAGAGGACTATCTCCATGGCCAGTTGCTTACACGACGATGAACGATAAGAATTTAAAACTTTGGAGAAGTGAAATTGTTGAAAATGTTAAAGGTGAACCTGGTGAAATTGCAGAAACGACAAAAGACTCTATAATTGTTGCAACTGGATCTGACAATGGTGTGGCTTTAACAGAAATACAATTAGCGGGTAAAAAACGCGTTAAAACACGTGATTACTTGAGCGGATTACAATCAAAAATTGATGGGACTAAACTAATATGATGAAAAACAATGTAAGATATGTTGCATTAACGATTCTAGACGATGTATTAACTGGAGAAGCATACAGTAATCTACAACTTAATGAAGCAATAAAAAATGAAGCAATTTCTAAAAAAGATGTAGGACTACTAACTGAACTAGTATACGGCACACTACAAAGAAAGCTTACTTTAGAATACTTAATAGAGCCATTTATTCAAACCAAGTTAAAAGGTTGGATGAAACGTTTATTAACAATGAGCGCATATCAGTTTGTGTATTTGGATAAAGTACCTGACCATGCAATAATTAACGAGGCAGTTAATATTGCAAAAGTACGAGGTGATTTGCATAATAGTAAAGCTATTAATGCAATTCTTAGAAACTTTATGTCATCTCCGCTAAGAACTTTAGATGAAATTAAACATGATGATAAACGATTATCTATTGAAGGAAGCGTACCACTTTGGTTAACTAAACATTGGATTACACATTTTGGTTATGAGAAGACAAGAGAAATGTGTTTATTAAGTTTAACGCCTCCAAACACTACTGTCAGAGTCAATACGACAAGAATATCGGTTGAAGATGCAGTTGAAAGATTACAAAGTAATGGTTATACTGTCGAAATAGATAAAGATATCGAAAGATGTTTACACATTAAAGGTGAACCAATCGTCAATGATCGATTATTTAAAGATGGGTTGTTATCTGTTCAAGATAAGAGTTCAATGTTCGTAGCAGAAATTTTAAATCCAAAAGAAAACAGTACTGTATTAGATACATGTAGTGCACCTGGCGGAAAGACTTGTCATATTGCAGAAATGATGAACCAAACTGGCCAAGTTGATGCATATGATATTCATCCCCATAAAATAGATTTAATTGATTTTAATGTCAAAAAATTAAGATTAGAAAATGTTACAACAGATGTTCATGATGCAACTAAACCATTTGATAAGACATATGATTATGTACTAGTTGATGCTCCTTGTAGTGGATTCGGTGTTATGAGAAGAAAGCCAGAAATTAAATATGATAAAACTGCTAAAGATGTAGAATCATTATGGCATTTACAATTAGAAATATTGGAAAATGCAAGTAAATCTCTAGCACCTGGTGGAGAGCTTGTTTACTCAACTTGTACGATTGAACAAATGGAAAATGAAAATGTTGTTTATTCATTTTTAAAAGCAAATCCAGAGTTTGAGTTTGCTCTATTTAATGATCCAAGAACCAATCAAGAAACAAAAACATTACAGTTATTACCGCAAGATTATAATTCAGACGGATTCTTTATTACTAAAATTAAGAGAAAGGAAAGATAATATGCCAGCGATACAGAAAAAGCGCAATAAATTTATGCCAAACTTCGAAAGACCTTCAATATACTCTTTACAGTTAGGAGAATTAGAAGATTGGTTGATTGATCAATCAGAACCGAAGTTTAGAGCTAAACAAATCTTTGATTGGTTATACGTTAAAAGAGTAGATGCTTTTAGTGAAATGACTAATTTATCAATAGAATTAAGAGAAAAATTAGTTCAATCATTTGAAATTACAACGTTAGAAGTAGCTGTTAAACAAGAAAGTAAAGACGGTACAATTAAATTCCTATTTGAATTACAAGATGGATATACTATTGAAACAGTTTTAATGAGACATGAATACGGAAACTCAGTATGTGTAACAACACAAGTAGGCTGTAGAATAGGTTGTACATTCTGTGCATCTTCTATAGGTGGGTTAAAACGTAATCTTGAAGCAGGAGAAATTGTGGCTCAAGTATTAACAGTTCAAAAAGCTTTAGATGAATCAGATGAACGTGTAAGCCAAGTTGTAATTATGGGAATTGGTGAACCATTTGAAAATTATGATGAAATGATGGGCTTCTTAAAAATTATTAATCATGATAAAGGCTTGAATATCGGTGCACGTCATATTACAGTATCTACATCAGGTATCATTCCTAAAATTTATGATTTCGCAGATGAATCTCTTCAAATTAATTTTGCGGTAAGTTTACACGCTGCAGATAATGAAACACGTTCAAGATTAATGCCAATAAACAGAGCTTATGATTTAGATAAATTAATGGAAGCTATAGAATATTATGTTAGTAAAACAAACAGAAGAATCACTTTTGAATATGGCTTATTTGGTGGCGTAAATGACCAAGTACATCATGCAAAAGCTTTAGCAAAATTAATCAAAAATTTAAATTGTCATGTTAACTTAATTCCAGTAAATCATGTACCTGAACGTGATTATGTTAAGACTTCAAAAGAAGATATCTTTAAATTTGAAAAAGAATTAAAAAGAAATGGCATAAATGCTACAATTAGACGTAATCAAGGTGCAGATATCGATGCTGCATGTGGTCAACTAAGAGCAAAAGAGCGAAAAGAAGAAACGAGGTAAGAAATCATGGAAGCACGTTTTTTTACAGATGTCGGTCAATTTCGAGAACAAAATGAAGATGCAGGTGGTATCTACACGAACCAAACTGGGCAAGTCCTATTAGTGATTTGTGATGGAATGGGTGGACATGCTGCAGGTGAAGTTGCAAGTCAATTTGTGAATGATTCACTAAAGGATAGATTCGAAGAAGAAAATTATATTGAATATGATCATGCTGAAGATTGGTTGAAATCCAATCTTGCAGATATTAATAGACAATTATATAACGAGTCTATGAACAACGAAGAATTTAGAGGCATGGGTACAACTTGTGTTTGTATAATTGTATATGAAAAAGATATCGTTGTTGCTAATATAGGTGATTCACGTGCTTACCTGATTAACAGTCGTGAAATGATGCAATTAACAAATGATCATACATTTGTTAATCATCTTGTTACGATTGGAGAAATATCTAAAGAAGAGGCTTTTACACATCCTCAAAGAAATATAATAACGAAAGTAATGGGTACAGATAAACGAGTTAAGCCAGATGTTTTTTACTATAACACTAAATATTATGACTATCTTTTATTAAATTCTGATGGTTTAACTGATTATTTACGTGAAGATGATGTACAACAAATTATTATGACTCATAAAGGTTCAACGGAAGATATAGGTGAAACACTTATAGAAGAAACCGTTGAAGCTGAAGGTAAAGATAATATTTCTTTAGTATTATACCCATTTGAAGGTGGGAAAATATGATAGGTCGCATAATCGCCGGTCGCTATGAATTTGTGAAATATCTAGGTGGCGGTGGCATGAGTAATGTTTATTTAGCAAAAGATAACATCTTAAACCGTGATGTAGCGGTTAAAGTCATCAATATACCGCCATATGAAAAAGAAAAAGCAGTTGAACGTTTTGAAAGAGAAGTTCAGAACACAACTATTTTGAGTCATAATAATATTGTGAATGTGTTGGACGTTGAAGAAGATGATAATTGTTATTACTTAGTTATGGAATATATAGATGGTCCTACATTAAAGGAGTATTTATGTAAAGAAGGTAAGTTATCTGCAGAAGAAGCGGTAGAAATGACGCTTCAAATATTAAAAGGCATTGCACATGCACATCATCATCGAATTATTCATAGAGATATAAAACCACAAAATATTTTAATGACTAAAAAGGGTACTTTAAAAATATTAGATTTCGGTATAGCTAGAGCTTTAAGTGAAACTGCATTGACTGAAACGAATCATGTAATGGGATCAGTTCAATATTTATCTCCTGAACAAGCTAAAGGTCAATCTACTGATGAATCATCTGATATATATTCAATTGGTATCGTATTATTTGAATTGTTAACAGGACATCCGCCATTTAATGGAGAAACACCTGTAAGTGTTGCAATTAAACATATTCAAGAAGAACTGCCTTTTGTTCGAAATGAACGACCATCAGTACCTCAAAGTTTAGAAAACGTTATAATGAAAGCAACACAAAAAGAAAAAGCTTTAAGGTATCGTGATACTAATGAAATGTATAATGATTTATTAACGGCTTTAGATGAAGAGCGTAAAGATGAAACACCAAGATACGAATCGAGTTCTGAAACAAAGACAATACCTGTCGTAAAAACTGATGACAATGGAGACCAAACCAAGACAGTTCCAGTTGCAGATACAGGTCACAGTACTTCAAACAGTGTAAATCAAGAAAATGAAAAACCTAAACATAAAAGAAACAAATGGTTAATTGTCTTTGTACCAATTCTTTTATTATGTATGCTAGTTGGAGCAATAGGATTTGCTTTAACGGCACCTAAATATGAAGACGTACCAAACTTACTAGGCAAATCTAGAGGTGAGGCAACTGCTTTATTAAATGAAAAAGGATTGCGTAAAGGAAAAATCACTGAAGACTATAGTAATAACTTCAAAGAAGGCGAAGTTATGAAAGTTACACCTAAAGTAGGTACGAAAGTAAAAGAAATGTCTAAAGTTGATTTAGTTATTTCAAAAGGTGTTAAGACATTTACAATAGAGGATTACGTCGGTAAATCAGCTGATAATACTAAAAAGCAATTAGAGAAGCAAGGCTTTGAATCTGTTCGAATAAAAGAAGAATATGACAAAGCTGAAAATGGTACAATTATTAACCAAAATGTTGAACCAGGTAGTAAAGTAGTGCCTAAAGACACGATGATTATATTAACAAAATCAATAGGTGTACAACAAGAATATGTTAAAGACTATACTGGTGAAGAGGTTGCGACAGCAACTTCTGAACTAGAATCATTAGGATTTAAAGTTGAAACTAATGAGGTTGACAGTGAAGAATCAAAAGATACTGTAGTTAAGCAGTCATTTAAAAATGGTCAACTACCTGTTGAATCCACGATATATCTTGATGTGTCAAAAGGCAAAGACTCTAACAAAGACAAATCTGATGATAAGCAAGGCGACAAATCTGATGATAAGCAAGGCGACAAATCTGATGATAAAGACAGTCTTAGAGACAAGACTTATACTCAATCTGTTTATATACCTTTTACAGGATCAGATAAGAATAAAGGTCAAAAAGTAGAAATTTTTGTAAAAGATAAAACTAATGATATAAAAGAAGTATCTGATTCATTTACTATTAAGAAAGATACAACGAAAAGTATTGATTTCACGATTCCTAAAGGTGAATCAGCTGAATATCGTGTAGAAGTAGACGGTAAAGAAATAGAAAGCAATACAATCGATTACGATGATTTTTAATTAATAATATAGCTATTTTCATAACTTGCCAATGTCTTGATATCATCCTTTTTAGACATGTTAGTTGTGGAAGTAGCTTTTTTTATAATTTTTTATATTTTTAATTGATTTAATAAGCGGTTATTAGTAAAATTTAGAAAATGAATCCGAGGTGAAAATATGCTTCCATATGTATCTTTGTATGAATATATGCACAAACAGGTTGAACATGCTATTCAAAATATTGATGAGAAGTATAATATCTATGACGAATATAAAAATATCGTTACTTCACCACAATTAACGGACCAAGTATTTATAGAAGTAATGAATAATTATTTCTTTGATATTGGTCTATTTAATACGAAAATAAAATCTTTAAAAGAACCTGAAAAACAAGTTGGCATTAAAGTTAGAGCAACTAAAGATTCGCTTGTAGTAACAGAAGTTATAAATGATATTCGCTTTGTATTAGGCGATGAAATTGTAACATTATCTGGAGATCCTATAGAATTTTGTAGGAAGCGATATAAACGTTTGTTAGGCGATGAACCTTATCATCGTGAAGAATGGGAACATATTTTGACGTTTCAAAGTGAAGTGGATGTAAAGAGAAGCAATCAGTATTATCATTTTGAATTGAAAAAGTATCAATTAAATGATGAGGCTTCGATCAATGTGTATATTAAAGAAAATACACCTATTGCAGAGTTTGTTGGTAATATTACGTTTGAACAAACTGTGGAAGCTTTATATCAATTATCCAAAATTAAACAGTCATCAAAGGATATAATATTTGATTTTAGGAAAGCAACTTTTGATAAATTAAGTATTGCAGAATTTCTTATTCCATATTTTTATGAAATTGGCAATCAAGAAACAATATTAACTAGTGACACACATATAGTGATTGACCGTGAACGACATAAATCGTTATATAAACAAAAAATAGAACGAATTTTTAAACAATGCGAAGAAATGAATGAACAAGCATTTTATCAAAATTTAATGGATCAACCTTCAGGTAACTGGGAATATTTTGATGACAATAAAATCGACTTTATTGGTTTAAGTCGTTTTGAAAAAATAACGATTTTAATTGATAAAGATACTGAAAATGCAGCTGAATGGTTAGTTTATAAAGTATCAAATTCGGGAATTGTTAATCTTGTAGGACGACCAACTAAAGGTAATTTGAAATTTTTTAATTTAGTAGATGAAGTTATAGACCAAAGATTTGTATTAACGTTTCCTGTCGAGAATGTGAACAATGAAATAAAAGATGAAGTTATATACCCGGAAATATTAATCGAATGGTCAAAAAGACACGCAATTGTAGATAAAGATATAAAATTTTCAATTGATAATAGTAGTTGATTGATTATTTTCCAAGAAAATGAAATAATATGTAAGTATATGAAATTTACAATAATTTTTAGGGGGCAATGATTTTATGGGTAAGCAAATACCAAAAGATCGAGGGCTTGATAGTACATTTAAAGTTTTAAAAGAAGGATATAATTATGTGCCTAGTAGACTTGAAAAATTTGATTCTAATATTTTCGAATTAAGAGCTTTAGGCGGAAGAAGAACAGTAGTAATTAGCGGTAAAGAAGCTGCAGAGCTTTTTTATAACAATGAGTTAATTGAAAGACAAGGAACATTACCTAAACGTGTTGTAAATACTTTATTCGGTAAAGGTGCTATACATACTACTGGTGGTAAAAAACATATAGACCGTAAAGCTCTATTTATGTCTTTAATGACTGAAGAGAACTTAGACTACTTAAGAGAACTTACACGTAGTACTTGGTTTATGAATACTGAACGTATGGAAAGAATGGATGAAGTAAATGTTTATAAAGAATCTATAGTCTTATTAACTAAAGTAGGATTTAGATGGGCTGGTATCATTGCTTCTCCAGAAGAAATTGAAAGCTGCGCGAAAGATATGGATACAATGATAGATTCATTTAAAAATATCGGTACAGCATTTAAAGGTTATAAAGAAGCTAAACAAGCTAGAGCTAGAGTTGAAACTTTCCTTGAAAATCAAATTATTGCGGTACGTGAAGGCAAATTAACGCCTCCACAAGGTACAGCTTTACATGAATTTAGTCATTGGGAAGATTTCGAAGGTAACTTAATGGATTCTAGATTATGTGCTATTGATTTAATGAACGTAGTACGTCCTCTAGTAGCGATTAACCGTTTCGTTAGCTTTGGTGTTAAAGCGTTACATGACTATCCAGGAGAAGCTGAAAAAGTCTTCAATAACGAAGATGACTATGCTTATAAATTTGTGCAAGAAGTAAGAAGATTCTATCCTTTCGTGCCATTCTTACCTGGTAAAGCGGCAGTTGATATTGAATTTGATGGATATACTATTGAAAAAGATACTTTCTTAATAATGGATATTTACGGAACATTGCATAAAGAAGGTTTATGGGAAAATCCTGAAAGATTCTATCCTAACCGTTTCAGTGATTGGGATGGTAGTCCGTTTGATTTAATTCCACAAGGTGGCGGAGATTATAATACAAATCACCGTTGTGCTGGTGAATGGATGACAATCATCATTATGGAAGAATCAATGAAATACTTCGCAAGAAATATTTCATATGATATGAAACAAGACCAAGATTTATCTGTGAAATTAAACAAATTACCTGGTCGAGTTGTAAGTGGAACAATTATTGAAAATGTAAATGCGTTAGTTAACCGTAACGTAGAATCTGTTTAATAACTTTACGCTATTTCAAATAGTTAAATGTAATTGGCTACCAACAAAAAATATAATTTGTTGGTAGTCTTTTTTTAAGTGAAGCGTTATATATTTGAGTTTTTTGTAATAAATACACAACATATTTGGTATCATTATAGGAAAGAGGTGATAACATGGTAACTTGTTTAGTAGTCGATGATGATCGATTTATATTAAATGATTTGAAAAGAGAAATAGAACGTGAAAATATAAATGTTGTAACTAGCCTCAGCGGAGAAGAAGCATTGGAAGTTGTTGAACATAAATATATAGACTTAGCTGTTGTAGATATTATGATGCCAGGTATGAATGGTTTTGAATTATGCCAAACGCTTAAAGAAAGTTTTGATATTCCAGTTATCATGTTAACTGCTAGAGATGAACTGAGTGATAAAGAAAATGCTTTCTTAGCCGGAACAGATGATTATGTCACTAAGCCATTTGAAATGAAAGAGCTTCTCTTTAGAATTAAGGCTGTTTTAAGAAGGTTTAAAATTAATTCTTCAAGTGAATTAAAAATAGGAAACACGCTTGTGAATTCTGTTGATATGGAAATAACAATTAATCAGAAATCAATGCTGCTACCTAAAAAAGAATTTGCACTTTTGGATTATTTAATGAGAAATAAAGATAAAGTATTGCAAAGAGATAAAATTATTGAGGTCGTATGGGGCATAGATTTTGAAGGTGATGAACGAACACTTGATGTCCATATAAAGCGATTAAGAAAAAGACTAGAAAAGTTGGAGAGCGATGTCTTGATAAAAACAGTGAGAGGCGTTGGTTACAAGGCGGTGCTTGAAGATGAAGTTTAAATCATTAGCACAGCGCATTACAATTTATACAATCGTAGTTATGGCAGTCAGTTCAATTTTAGGGTTTATTCTGACAAATATATACTATCACATAGATTTAAAAGAAAAGAATGACTATAAAGTTACAAAAACTTTAAAACAAGTTCAAAAGTATATTGATAAAGATAATGAATTGGATTTGAATGCATATTTACAACATTTAAGTGAACTGCATTATCAAGCTATTTTATACGATGATAAGATGGAAGCAACATATTATGGTGATCATTTTAGAAAATATAATTTAAATGAGAAAGCTGTTAAACAAGTATTGAGTAGTAACACGTATCATGGAATAAAAGAACGCCCATTTAATATTTTTATAACAGGGTTCTTTGACAATGAAACACGAAATACTGTTGGTGTGAAATTAGAGCATCAAGGAGCGGAATATGCTCTGTTTTTAAGACCAAGTGTCGGCTTAATGCTAGGTGAATTTAGAATATTTTTAGCGATTTTACTTGTGCTATTGGTCATTATTTCATTAGTGTTAGTGATGTTTTCAAGTCACTCACTTGCTACGCCAATCAGAAGATTAATGAAGACGACAGAGTCATTAGGTAAAGGTGATTTTGATGTGCAAATTAAAGTAACAAGAGACGATGAAATCGGAATTCTACAATATAGATTTATTGAAATGAGAGACGAGTTAAAACAACTTGAAACAATGCGCCAATCTTTTGTACAAAACGTATCTCACGAAATAAAATCCCCATTACAATCTATTCTAAGTTTGTTAAGAGAACTAGAATACGAAGAAGTTGAAAGTAAAAGAGTACAAATCATAGAGGATATATACGGTAGAGCATATCGCTTAAGTAATTTGACGAAACAACTATTATTATTATCTGAATTAGATAATAGCGAACACCTTTCATTTAATGAGACTGTTGAATTAAATAAAATTATGAAAGAAGTCGTCAGAAATTTAAATTATTTATTAGACGAGAAAGAAGTATCTATAATTTTTGATATGGAAGAAATAGTAATTCAAGGTAATAATAAATTGTTATACCAAGCATTTTATAATATTTTAAATAATGCGATTAAATATTCTCCAGAATATAGCATGATTCAAATTAAAGTATTTCAACAAGATGACTTTATAACTGTAGCAATCATTGATGAAGGTTATGGAATGTCACAAGAACAATTAAGTCAGATTAAAGATAGATTTTATAAAGGGGATCAATCACATAATGTGCATGTTGATAGTAATGGTCTAGGTTTATCGATTGTTGATTCTATTGTTGAACATCATGATGCTCATATTTTCTTTAATAGTGAAGTTGATAAAGGTACTAAAGTTACAATTTTGTTCAAAAATAATGTGTGATGACTATAAAGTTATCCTCATTTGGTATAATAAAAATAAAGTGAGGCAGGTGTTATATTGAAAACTGGTCGTATAATAAAATCAATTAGTGGCGATTATTCAGTTCAAACTAGTGATGGCGTATATATTACAAAAGCTAGAGGTTTATTTCGAAAGAAGAAAATGTCTCCAGTAGTAGGAGATATAGTAGATTTTCAAGTTGAAAATAAGACTGGTGGTTATATTCATCATATCCATACAAGAGAAAATATTTTATTAAGACCACCTGTTTCTAATATAGACAGAGTCATTGTAGTGATTAGTGCGATTGAACCTGAATTTAGTCAACAATTGTTAGATAGATTTTTAGTAGTGGTACATTCATATCATATTACCCCTATAATATGCGTCACTAAAAAAGATTTAGCAAATAAAGTTGAAATTAGTAAAATAGAAGAAATATTAAAAAATTATGAAGAAGTCGGCTATGAAACACTATTTGTTGGTGAAGACGATGATTTAACACAATCTATTAAACCGTTAATCAAAGGTATAATTGTATTAAGTGGACAATCAGGTGTCGGTAAATCAACAATTATGAATCGTCTATTTAAAGATTTAAACTTGGAAACAAATAAAATATCAAAAGCACTTAATAGAGGTAAACATACGACAAGACATGTAGAATTGTATGAAATGGAAGATGGTTACTTAGCGGATACACCTGGCTTTAGTGCTTTAGATTTCTCTCATATAGAAAAAGAAGAGTTGGCTGACCTGTTTCCAGAATTTGAAGCGATCAAGTCAGAATGTAAATTTAGAAATTGTACACATATTAACGAACCAAAGTGTGCAGTAAAAGAACTTATCGAAGAAAAAGAATTTTATAAATTAAGATATAAGCACTATTTAACATTGTTTGAAGAAATTCAAAATAGAAAGGTAAGATATTAATGGTTAAAATAGCACCTTCACTTTTAGCATGTGATTTTGCAATATTGAAAGAAGAAGTAACGAGCGTTAAAGAATCTGGAGCAGAGATACTTCATTTTGATGTAATGGACGGTCAATTCGTACCAAATATTTCTATTGGATTACCAATCTTAGAATCATTGAGAAAAGTAACAGATATGACAATTGATACACATTTAATGATTGAAAATCCAGAACAAATGATCGATTTATTTTGTGAAGCAGGAAGTGATATGGTATCTGTACATTATGAAGCAACAAACCATATTCATAGAGCAATTCAACAAATTAAGTCACATAATAAATTAGCAGGTGTTGTTATTAACCCTGGTACACCTGTAGTACTATTATCTCAAATACTAGTTGATGTAGACTTCGTACTTATCATGACGGTAAACCCTGGTTTTGGTGGACAAGGATTTATTGAAAGTACATTAGATAAAATAACTTGGTTAAATCAATATAGAAAAGATAATAATTTAAACTATGAAATAGAAGTAGATGGTGGCATAAACGATCAAACAGGAAAATTATGTAAAGATCAAGGAGCAGATATTTTAGTTGCAGGATCTTATTATTTCAAACATGAAGACTATAAAGAACCAGTTCGTAAATTAAAGGGTGAATAATTTTGAAAGTGAATTTATTATGTAGTTTACGTAATGTAGATGAAAGTGTTTTTCTAGAACAACAATCTGACTGGATAGGTGTAGATAGAGGTACTTTAGAATTATTAAATCATCAAATAAAACCTATAGCAGCAGTTGGTGATTTTGACTCAGTCACAGAGAAAGAGTTAAATCAAATAAAAGAACAAATTGAAATTGACCCAGTAAAAAAGGAAAAAGATGATACAGATTTAGCATTAGCAGTTAATCTTGCAGTCGAATTAGGTTACTCTGAAATTAAGATATATGGAGCAACTGGTGGTCGCTTAGATCACTTTATGGGTGCAATTCAAATATTAACTAAACCAGAATTTTTAGCAGATGATATTAAAATATCTCTAATTGATCATCAAAATATAATTAATGTTTTGAAACGGGGGAATCATAGAATTTCACAAAATGAGGGTATGAAGTATATCTCTTTTGTACCTTTAACATCAAATATTCGTGTGAAATTAGAACAATTTAAATATGAATTACCATATACAACTTTAGAACAAGGTTCGACTTTGACTATTAGTAATGAGTTTAAAGAAGGGTTTGAACAGCCTAAAGTAACAGTTGAGCTTGGAAATATATTAGTGATTCAAAGTAAAGATAAATAAAAAAAGAGAACCTTCCACACAAAGGTTCTCTTTACTATATGTGACTTATATTCATTAAACGCGTGTAACTTTACCTGATTTAAGAGCACGAGCAGAAACCCATACACGTTTAGGTTTACCGTCAACTAAAATTCTAACTTTTTGTAAGTTAGCGTTCCAACGACGTTTGTTAGCATTTAATGCGTGAGAACGATTATTACCCGTTCTAGCTTTACGACCTGTTACGAAACATTCTTTAGCCATAAATATCCTCCTTTAATGAAATATAAATACACATTTATTTACGTTTACACACTTTAATAATATAACACGCAGGTATAATTTATTCAACGGATTTTTTACAAAAAACAGAAAAAATAATAACAAATTTCGGAAAAAGTGTTTTAAAGTTCGATTTATTTGTTATAATGATATCTTGTGAAAACGTTGTATAAAATAACGTGAATAAAATTATGAATTCTTGCGATTTGAGTATGTTATTAAGTATAATTAAACAGAACATATAAAAGTAAAGATAGTTATTTATAACTTAGATGTGTAGGAGGGACGTAATCATGACTTTAGAAATTACAAATGAGTATGGAAGTATCGATATTTCAAATGATGTTATCGCAACACTTGCTGGCGGAGCTGCAGTAGAATGTTATGGTATCGTAGGAATGGCAAGTAAACACCAAGTAAGAGATGGAATTGCTGAAATTCTAGGACGTGACAATTATGCCAAAGGTGTTATTGTATCTCAAAATGAAGGTGTACTTGATGTAGATATGTATATAATTGTGAGTTATGGTACGAAAATCTCAGAAATAGCAAACAATGTCCAATCTGCTGTTAAATATACTTTAGAACAATCATTAAATTTAAAAGTCAACGCAGTAAACATATATATCCAAGGTGTTAGAGTTATTAATGATGATGAGGAAGCATAGGGAGGCAATTAGAGTATGAAAAAGATTGACGGCAAATTGTTTGCTGACATGATCGTTCAAGGATCAGACAGTTTATCAAACAATGCAGACTTTGTAGATTCTTTAAACGTATTTCCAGTTCCAGATGGAGATACAGGTACAAATATGAATTTATCTATGTCATCTGGTGCTGCTGAGGTGAAATCTCAAGATAGCGCACATATCGGTGAAGTGGGTAAAGTATTTTCAAAAGGTTTATTAATGGGAGCAAGAGGTAACTCAGGTGTTATCTTATCTCAATTATTTAGAGGATTCTCAAAATCAATTGAGAATGAAAGTGAAATTGACGCTAAACAATTTGCTAAAGCTTTCCAGTCTGGTGTTAACACTGCTTATAAGGCTGTTATGAAGCCAGTAGAAGGAACTATTTTAACTGTAGCGAGAGTTGCAGGTGAAGCAGCTATGAATTCTTCAGAAACGACAGATGATATCATTACAATTATGGAAGCTGTAATTGAACAAGGACAAAAAGCGTTAGAAAATACACCCAATCAATTGCCTGTACTTAAAGAAGTCGGTGTAGTTGATAGTGGTGGACAAGGCTTGATGTTTGTATACGAAGGCTTCTTAGCAACTTTAAAAGGTGAAAAAATTGAACCTAATAAAGAAAAAGTTAATACTGATGAATTTATAAATGATGACCACGATTTTGGTGGTGTTATGAATACAGAAGACATCGTATTTGGTTATTGTACTGAAATTATGGTTCGCTTTGGAAAAGATAAAAAACCTTTCAATGAAGACCAATTTAGAGAAGATATGAGTCAATTTGGTGATTCTTTATTAGTGATTTCAGATGATGAAATCGTTAAAATTCATGTGCATTCAGAAACTCCGGGAGAAGTGCTTACATATGGCAGCCAGTACGGAGAACTTATCAAAATTAAAATCGAAAATATGCGTGAACAACATAGAGAAGTACTTAGAAAAAGTGCAGATAAGAAAATTAAGCAAGAACAGCAACAAGAAGCTGTAGACACAGCTATTATTACGATTTCTATGGGCGAAGGTATAACTAAGTTATTCAAATCACTTGGTGCTACACATGTAATAAGTGGTGGCCAAACAATGAATCCTTCAACAGAAGATATCGTAAAAGTTGTTAAACAATCTGGTTGTAAAAATGCAATCATATTACCAAATAATAAAAATATTATAATGGCAGCTGAGCAAGTAGGACATTTAGTTGATATTCCAGTAGCTGTTGTGACTTCAAAAACAGTTTCTCAAGGACTTTCAGCGATGTTAAACCTTAATTTAGAACAATCAATTGAAGAAAACAAAGCTCAAATGGAAGAAGCGATGAGTTTTGTTAAATCTGGATCTGTAACTTATGCTGTTAGAGATACAAATATTGATGGTATAACTATTAAAAAAGGCGAATACATGGGAATACATGAAAGCAGTATTAAAGTAAGTGATGCTGATCATCTTTCAGTTAGTAAGAAATTAATCGATGAAATGATTGATGAAGATAGTGAAATCCTTACAATTATAAAAGGTGAAGATGCTTCTGATGACGAAGTTGCTCAATTAGAATCATACATTGAAGAAAACTATGAAGACGTTGAAGTAGAAGTACATCAAGGTGATCAACCGATCTATTCATTCTTATTCTCAGTAGAATAATTTTGTTAAATAAAAAAACAACAATGTTAAACAAAAAGCATTGTTGTTTTTTATATTCTAAAACGCTTACAAAATGTATTAAAATTGTTATAATGATAAGGTGAAATTAAAAGAGAAGCGAGTGATTATTGATGAAATATAGAAGTGTCTTTGACATTATAGGTCCTGTCATGGTTGGACCATCTTCATCACATACTGCAGGAGCAGTTAGAATTGGTTTGATAGCTAGAGGGTTATTTGATGGGAAACCAGATCATATAGATATATATTTGTACGGGTCTTTTATGGAAACATATAAAGGTCATGGAACAGATGTTGCACTTGTTGGAGGTATTTTAGGTTATGATACTGATGACGACAGAATTAAAACGAGCTTAGAAGAAGCTGAACAACAAGGAATAGATGTTAACTTTATCGAAATGTTCGAGGAAAGATCGCATCCTAATACTGCAATAATAAGTATGAGAAATAAAGAAATGGAAATTTCAGTTGAAGGTATTTCTATTGGTGGCGGTAAAGTGGAAATCGTTGCAATAAATGGTTTCCAAATCGCGATCAGTGGGAATTATCCAGCATTATTAGTATTCCATAATGATACGTTTGGTACGATTGGAAAAGTTACAAATGTATTTGGTGATCATCAAATTAATGTTGGAAGTATGCAAGTTGCCCGTAAAGAAAAAGGTGAACTTGCTTTAATGACTTGTGAACTAGACGATGATATCCCAGAAGATGTATTAGGGAAAATAAAAGATATCGATGGTGTACAAACAGTGTCATTAATGGGGGAATAATAGAAGGAGGGTTATCATGTTCCAAAGTGTGAAAGAACTTATAGAAATTTGTGAACGAGAAAATAAAAAAATATACGAAGTCATGATTGAACAGGAAATGCGTGTTTCGAAGCTCTCCAAAGAAGAAATATATCAAAATATGGAACGCAATTTAGATACAATGGAAAAAGCGATAGAACGTGGGATTAATGGTGTATCATCTACAACTGGATTAACAGGCATGGATGCTGTATTATTACAAAAATATTTAGAAAGTGGTCAGTCACTTTCAGGTGATTTAATGATTGATGCTGTTAGCAAAGCAGTAGCTACAAATGAAGTTAATGCAGCAATGGGTAAAATTTGTGCAACACCTACAGCAGGTTCGGCAGGCGTCGCTCCTGGTGTGTTGTTTGCACTTAAAAAAAGATTGAATCCAACTAGAGAAGATATGATTCATTTCTTATTTACAACAGGTGCTTTTGGTTTTGTCGTTGCAAATAATGCATCTATTTCTGGCGCAGCAGGTGGATGTCAAGCAGAAGTTGGTTCTGCAGCTGCAATGAGTGCAGCTGCAACAGTGGAAATGGCTGGAGGTACACCTCAACAATCTGCAGAAGCATTTGCAATTAGTTTAAAAAATATGCTCGGACTTGTTTGTGACCCAGTTGCAGGATTAGTAGAAGTTCCTTGTGTTAAAAGAAATGCAGCAGGTGCATCAAATGCAGTTATTTCAGCTGATATGGCATTAGCAGGTGTGAAATCAAGAATACCTACTGATGAAGTAATAGAAGCTATGTATAAAATTGGGCAAACAATGCCATCAGCTCTACGTGAAACAGGACGTGGTGGTTTGGCAGGTACGCCGACAGGTGAAAGATTAAAACAAGAAATATTTGGTAACTAGAATGGATATTTAGAGGCTATGACAAAACTTTATTGTCACAGTCTCTTTTTTGTTTATATATAAGGTTAATTGTTCTACACAATTGTTTGTAAAATGAATTCGATTGGTTAATCATAAATATTTGTTCTATAATTAGAGTATTAATTAATATAGGTGATAAAAATGAGAAAGCAACATCTGATATATACAGACCATACACTGCAAGAACTTAAAGGTGTTGGACCGAAAAGTCTTCAGCTGTTAAATGAATTAAATATTTATACTTTAGAAGACCTTGTACTGTATTTACCAACTCGTTATGAAGATGAATCAGTCATCAATTTAAATGAAGCTAATGATGGTGATGTTGTAACAGTTATAGGAGAAGTATATTCTAGTCCAACTGTTGCATTTTTTGGTAGAAATAAATCAAAATTAACATGCCATATGATGATAGATAATATAGCTGTAAAAGTAACATTCTTTAATCAACCATATTTGAAAAAAAGACTCATAATGGGTGAAACGGTAACGGTGAAGGGCAAATGGGAACAAAAGAAACAAGTTATAACAGGTCAAAAAGTTATGGCGGAAAAAGAAGATGGTGGCAATGCATTAACCCCTATATATAGATCGAAAGAGGGGCTTAAACAAAAGCAACTTAATAAATATATAGAGCAAGCATTAAGTCTAGTTGATATAGACGAATGGTTATCTCCAGAATTAATGACAAAATATAAATTAATGTCATTAAAAGATGTCATACCTATATTACATAAACCTGTACAGTTTGAGCATTTAAAATTAGCTCGTCGTACATTTTCATTTAATGAGTTATTTCTATTTCAGCTCAAAATGAAGTGGTTAAGTAAATTGGAGAAAGAATCTAATAAAATTGAAGGACTCAATTATGACGTGAATGAAGTGAAATCATTTATTGAAACATTGCCTTTCGAACTAACAGATGCTCAAAAAAATAGCGTGAATGAAATTTTTAGAGATTTAAAAGCCCCTATTAAAATGCATCGATTATTACAAGGTGATGTAGGATCAGGTAAGACGGTTGTTGCAGCTATAGCAATATATGCTATGTATAATGCTGGTAAACAAAGTGCTTTAATGGTTCCAACAGCTATACTTGCTGAACAACATGCAATTAGCTTAGATGAATTGTTTGGTGGAAAGTTAAATGTAGCCTTATTAACAAGTTCAGTTAAAGGTAAAAAAAGAAAAATACTTTTAGAGCAGTTAGAAGCTGGAGAAATTGATATTTTAGTGGGTACACATGCATTAATACAAGATGATGTATCATTTAATGAAATAGGTTTAGTTATTATTGACGAACAACATCGCTTTGGTGTGAATCAAAGGAAAAAGTTAAGAGAAAAAGGTGCTGATACAAACGTGTTGTTTATGACTGCAACACCAATACCTAGAACTTTATCAATATCAGCATTTGGAGAAATGGACGTTACTTCAATCAAACAAATGCCTAAAGGTCGTAAAGAAATTATAACATCATGGGCTAAACATGATGAGATAGATAATGTGTTAAATAAACTCAATAGTGAAATCGTAAAGGGACGTCAAGCGTATGTTATATGTCCATTGATTGAAGAGAGTGAAGCACTTGATGTTCAAAATGTTGTAGCAATATATGAACAGTTGCAGTTAAGATTTGGTTCTGAAAAAGTAGGACTTGTTCATGGGAAAATGCATGCTGACGATAAAGATGAAATTATGAATAAATTTAGCAATAATGAAATAGCAATTTTAGTATCTACAACGGTTGTTGAAGTAGGTGTAAACGTCCCTAATGCAACATATATGGTCATTTATGATGCGGATCGATTTGGTTTATCTACACTACATCAATTACGAGGAAGAGTAGGTCGTAGTCATCACCAAAGTTATTGTACTTTAGTTGCATCTCCAAAAACTGAAAGTGGAGTAGAACGTATGCATATTATGACTGAATCAACTGATGGATTTTACTTATCTGAAAGAGACTTAGAAATGAGAGGTCCGGGTGATTTCTTTGGTGTAAAACAAAGTGGATTGCCAGACTTTAGAGTTGCAAATATTGTTGAAGATTATAGAATGTTGGAAGTCGCTAGAGATGAAGCAAGTGAATTAGTTCAGTCGGGTGAATTTTTTAAACCACAATATGATAAGTTAAGAATGCTTGTTCAAGAATCAATGGAAGAACAAAATTTTGATTGACATCAATAGATGGATTGTATAAATTATAATTACCATAATTTGAGAGTAGGTAAGATACATGAGGTGGGTTTTAAAAATTATAGGAATTTTATTAATCATTACAGCTATTTCAATATTTTTCTGGAATGATATTAGAACTTACTTTACGGAACGCGTTAATGATAAAGTGATTGAATCATATGAAAATCAAAATGATAAAGTTAAAGTGAATCCGATTGAATCGTGGATTACGAAGACTGAAACGAATAAACTCAAAGTTAATGATAATATGGTTGGCTATTTAAAAGTGCCATCTGCAGATATATCTGAGCCTATATTTAAAGGTCCAGCAACGGAACAGAATTTGAAAAATGGTCTGTCATTAGTTGATGAAAATGAACAACTTAATGAGCAAAATGTTGCAATAGCTGGTCATCGTGTCGAAGGGGCAGGTATTAGATTTAATAATTTAGATAGAGCTAAAGTCGGAGATAGCGTTGAGCTCATTACAGTTAAAGGTACAAAAAAATACAAAATCAATAACATAAAAAATGTTAAACCTAGTCAAGTTGAAGTTTTGAATGAACACAAAGGTAAACCTAACCAATTAACATTAATTACTTGTGATACTTATAATCCTGAAACTTTATTATTTGAAGAGCGTATGATATATACTGCTGTAGAGGAAAAATCATCATAATTTATATTAAAAGAGTGAAAAATTAAATTTCACTCTTTTTTATTGTATTATTTGTTGAGTATATTGTTATACCCGTGTTAGTATAAATAAAGTAGGTCATGATAGCAGGTGCTAATTTTAGCTATAAGTACATAATAGAATGGATATGGATGAAATGAAATTATCGAAAGCAGATCGCCAGAAGGAATTAACAAATCGTTTGAAAGCAGAACCTTTCATAACTGACGAAACTTTAAGTGAATATTTTAAAGTAAGCATCCAAACTATTAGACTGGATAGAATGGAGCTAGGAATTCCTGAATTAAGACGACGTATTAAAGACGTAGCAACACAAAATCATGATGAAATTAAATCATTGCCCATTGAAGATGTAATAGGGGAAATTATTGATATTGAGCTGGATAAATCCGCTATATCAATTTTAGATATTAAAGAAGAACATGTGTTTACACGTAATAAAATTGCGAGAGGTCACTATTTATTTGCTCAAGCAAATTCGTTATGTGTAGCTTTAATCAATGACGAATTAGCATTAACTACTAAGAGTAATGTTCAATTCAAAAAATCAGTAAATTTAAAAGATAGAGTAATCGCTAAAGCTACTGTTATTAGTAAATCTAAACATATAGCTAAAGTTGAAGTAACAAGTACTGTTCATGGGGAACTTGTTTTCCAAGGACAATTTGAAATGTATTATTCGAACGAGGGTGAAAATAATGGTTAAAATTGCGATAGATATGATGGGTGGAGACGAAGCACCAGGTATCGTAATAGAATCGGTAAAAACAGCAATTCATGACTTTCCAGAATTAGAAATTTTATTGTATGGAGATGAAAAACAATATAACTATCAACATGAACGTATAACTTTTCAACATACAGATGAAGTGATAACTATGGATGATGAACCTGTAAGATCTATAAAGAAAAAGAAAAATTCATCTATGGTTTTGATGGCTAATGCTGTTAAAGAAGGGAAAGCAGAAGCGTGTGTATCAGCTGGTAATACGGGTGCGTTGATGAGTAGTGGATTATTTATTGTAGGTAGAATTAAAGGTATAGAAAGACCAGCGTTAGTAGCTACATTTCCTACAGTAACAGGAAAAGGATTTGTATTTTTAGATATCGGTGCAAACTCAGATGCTAAACCTGAACACCTAGTTCAATATGCAAAAATGGGTGAGATATATGCAAAACAAGTTAGAAAAATCGATAATCCTTCACTTGCCTTACTAAATATAGGTACTGAAGAATCTAAAGGTAATGCTGTAACTAAAAAAACATATCAATTATTAAAAGAAGAAAAATTTGATAATTTTATTGGTAATGTTGAGTCAAAATCTTTACTTTTAGATGCATGTGATGTTGTTGTGTCAGATGGATATAACGGGAATTTGGTATTAAAAACAATAGAAGGTACAGCAACTGGTATATTTAAAATGTTAAAAGAGGCAATGACTGCATCAACTAAAAATAAACTAGCTGCACTTACCTTGAAAAAAGATTTTAAAAAAATTAATGATAAAATGGACTATGCCGAATATGGTGGTTCCGTTCTATTAGGACTGAATGGTATCGTCGTAAAAGCACATGGATCATCAAACGAACGAGCTTTTTATAATGCGATTAAACAAGCTAAACTAGCTGCAGATACTAAAATAGTAGATAAAATGAAGAAAGCAGTAGGTGAAATAAATGAGTAAAGTTGCCATTATGTTTCCAGGTCAAGGCTCTCAAAAAGTAGGGATGGCCGAGGATTTATATCAAAAAGAAATTAATTCAACATCCATTTTAGATAGAGCAAATGAATCATTATCTTTTGATTTGCTTGAAATAATGTTTAAAGATCCAGAAGAAATTTTAGGTTTAACAGAATATACTCAACCAGCTTTATTAACACATAGTTCAGCACTAATGAACGCGTTGGAAAATTTAAATTATGACTTTGCTTTAGGACATAGTTTAGGGGAATATTCAGCATTAGTATCAGAAGGTGTATTAAAATTTGAAGATGCAGTTCAAATTGTACATAAACGTGGTACATTAATGTCTGAAGCTTTTCCACAAGGCGTAGGTTCTATGGCTGCAGTCTTAGGACTAAATATTGATGAAGTAAGAGCTATATGTGAGCAATTATCTACAGAAGATAAATTAATTGAACCTGCAAATATTAATTGCCCTGGTCAAATTGTCGTATCTGGACATTCAGAATTAATAGATAAATTAGTCTCAGAAGGTAAATCACATGGAGCAAAGCGTGTTATGCCATTGAAAGTTTCAGGGCCATTTCACTCTTCAATGATGAAAACAATTGCTGAAGATTTTGAAAATTATATTGACCAATTTGAATGGAAAGATGCGAAACATCCAATCGTTCAAAATGTTTATGCAAAACCTGAAACAGACCATAAAGTAATAAAAGAAAACATGGTGAAACAATTATTTTCACCAGTAGAATTCAGTCAATCTATCGAATATTTAATTGATCAAGGTGTAGATCATTTTATTGAAGTAGGTCCGAATAAAGTTTTATCTGGTTTAGTCAAAAAAATTAGCCGAGATGTTAAAATAACATCAATTCAAACTATTGATGATATTAAAGGATGGAATGAATAATGACAAAAACAGCAATCGTAACGGGTGCTTCTAGAGGTATTGGTAGAAAAATCGCACTAGAACTTGGTAAAGAAGGCTATAACGTAGTCGTAAACTATGCAGGAAACAAAGAAAAAGCTGAACAAGTTGTTTCTGAAATAAAAGAATTCGGTGTAGATGCATTTGCTATACAAGCTAACGTTAGTGAAATTGATGAAGTAAAAGCTATGATTAAAGAAACTACGAATCAATTTGGAACAATTGATGTATTAGTAAATAATGCAGGTATTACAAAAGATAATTTATTGATGAGAATGAAACAAGATGAATGGGATGACGTAATTAACACAAATTTAAAAGGCGTATTTAACTGTGTTCAAGCAGTTACAAGACCTATGTTAAAACAAAAGTCAGGCCGTATTATCAACCTTTCAAGTGTCGTTGGTGCTTTAGGTAATCCTGGTCAAGTAAACTATGTTGCTACTAAATCAGGTGTAGAAGGTATGACAAGAACCTTCGCAAGAGAATTAGCATCAAGAGGTATAACTTGTAACGCTGTAGCCCCAGGTTTTATCGTTTCAGATATGACAGATCAACTATCAGATGATTTAAAAGAACAAATGAAGTCACAAATACCATTAGCAAGATTTGGTGAAGATAGTGATATTGCGAATACTGTAGCGTTCCTTGCAAGCGATAAAGCAAGTTATATAACAGGTCAAACAATTCATGTTAATGGCGGAATGTACATGCAATAGGATTTATTATATAGTAATACATGGTAGTAAGAGAAATTGTATTTCTTATTATATAGAATAGACAATTATTTAAAGGAGGTGAATGGAATGGCAAGTTTCGATAAAGTTAAAGAAATTATTGTAGATCGTTTAGGCGTAGACGCTGAAAAAGTAACACCTGAAGCTTCATTTAAAGATGATTTAGGTGCTGATTCTTTAGATATCGCTGAATTAGTAATGGAATTAGAAGATGAATTTGATATGGAAATCCCTGATGAGGAAGCAGAAAAAATCAACACAGTTGGTGACGCTGTTAAATATATTGAATCATTAGAAAAATAATTCTATATTTGAGAAAGGCTGAGACAAATTTTGTCTCAGCCTTTAATTATTTATTATATACTTCATGTATAACTTGAGAGTCACTATTATGATTTAGTATTTCTTCACTTTCTTCTTTGATAAGTTTTTCATTCATACTTCTAGCGAAACACCATCTGAATCGCTCTTAAAGAGAAACATCTATACCTCCGTGATTTCTGTATTGTGGGTATTTTTAAGAGGTATTCAAATTCTTACAATAAAAGGTAAATTGGTATATAATGTAAAAAAGATAAAATAGCTATACTAGAATTTAAAACTTATTACAAGAGAGGGAATGATGCATGTAAAATACTAAGTTAGACAGGAGGTATATTGTGAACAATTTAAAAGAAATATATGAAAGTATAACATTATTAGAATTTATATGTTTTATACCAATGTTGTTCTTATTTTCCTATTTACCTACACCAAATATATTAAGCATAATTATTAATATATTTATAGTTATTTTTTGCTGCTTTGGGGTTTTATATTTATTTTATTTATTTAAAAGTATAAGACAAGATAAATAAAATCAAACATAAAAGTAACTGTAAAGAACTCTAGGACACTAGATTTCTTTACAGTTACTTTTATGTTTTTAATTGAATAATTTACAAAAATTGGAATCTATACTTAATCTATATAACCTATCCAGTATACTTTATATATGTTAAAATGTTTTAATATTCCAAATAGGAATATTAAATACATAATGTTAAAGGGGATGTATGAAAATTAAGTCTAAATTATTGTTAGCGATCGCATTTACGAGTTTGACTGCACTGAATATGAATATGGATGCTGATGCTAAAGATGGCGGCGGTAGTGATACATCTAAAGACAAAACACCTAAGATACAGAACGTAGAAATTGAACATAGAGATTATGATAAAAAATCGAGCAAGGTCCAAAAAGAAGTTGCGAAATCTTCAACAGCTGCCATGAATTATATTTATTCATTAGAAGGTAAAGGCTGGGATTTTGATGGCTATTATGGGTGGCAGTGCTTTGATCTTGTGAACTACTATTGGAATTATTTATATGGTCATGGTTTACACGGTGATTATGCAAAAGATATTCCAACAGCTAATAATTTTAGTGGTGAAGCTACAGTTTATAAGAATTCACCTTCATTTGTTGCAAAACCTGGAGATATTGTAGTATTTAATGGAGATTTTGGTTCTGGAGCAGGTCATACAGCAATTGTATTAAATGGTAATGCTGATGGAAACTTAATGCAATTCCAAAGTCTTGATCAAAATTGGTATGGTGGTGGAACTGATAAGACTGAGGTTGCTCAGCGAATTACACACGATTACGAAAGTGAAATGTGGTTTATCAGACCAAACTAATTAAATGTAAGTTAATTAATTCAAACTGTCGACAAAGTTTATATTTTGTTGGCAGTTTTTTTATGCATTCTATTAGATATATGTTTATATTCTTTCCTTTATTTGTAATATGTATATAGATTATGAACTGTTATTGTTCTTTATGATAATATTCTTTTTTTTTTATGAAATATAACGTAAAATAGATAGGAAACATAATGTTAAGGAGGAAAGGCATGTTTAAAAATAAATCACAAATCATAACCCAGTTTAAAGCCAGATTCGATGAGTTCATGAATGAAGTCGATATCGAATTTGGAAATTATGATATATATGTACAAGCGTTCTCTCATTCTAGTTTTATTAATGATTTTAAACTTGATAAACTAAGTCATAATGAGCGATTAGAATTTTTAGGAGATGCGGTGTTAGAATTGACGGTGTCACAGTTTTTGTATAAGAAATTCCCATTACTTCCAGAGGGTAAGCTCACTAAACTGCGCGCATCAATTGTATGTGAACCATCACTTGTAACATTTGCAATGAGTTTGAATATGAATGAATTACTTTTATTAGGTAAAGGTGAAGAGAAAACGGGTGGACGTGAAAGACCTTCTCTTATAGCTGATGCTTTTGAATCGTTTATTGGTGCATTATATTTGGATAAAGGTCTTGATACTGTAGAAGTATTTTTAAATAAAGTTGTATATCCACATGTTATAGATGACAGTTATACGGCTAATAGAGACTACAAAACTGAATTACAAGAGTTTATGCATCGTCGCAATAAAGGTACGATTACTTATAATTTGTTAGATGAAAGTGGTCCAGCTCATCATAAGTTATTTACTTCAGAAGTATTGTTAAATGGTAATCCTTTAGAAACTGGACAAGGTAGAACGAAAAAAGAATCAGAGCAAAATGCAGCTAAAAAAGCGCTGAATAATGGTTAATAAGGGGTAGTTTATGGTTTATTTAAAATCAATAGATGCATATGGGTTTAAATCTTTTGCTGAACATACACATGTAGATTTTGATAATGGTGTAACAGCTATTGTTGGACCGAATGGTAGTGGGAAAAGTAACATTACGGACGCTATAAAATGGGTTCTAGGCGAACAATCTGCCAAAAGTTTACGTGGTTCTAAGATGGAAGATGTTATATTCAATGGGTCTAAGGAACGTAAGAAATGTCAATATGCAGAAGTTAAATTAACACTAGATAATCATTCTAGAAAATTAAATATAGATGAAGATACAATCACTGTTGAACGTAGACTATATAGAAATGGCGATAGTGAATATTATTTAAATAAGGAACGTACACGTTTGAAATCTGTTATAGATTTATTTTTAGATTCAGGTTTAGGTAAAGAAGCATTCAGTATAATATCACAAGGTAAAGTTGATGAAGTGTTAAATGCTAAACCAACTGATAGAAGATATTTAATAGAGGAAGCTGCCGGAGTCTTAAAATATAAGAAACGTAAGAAAGAAGCTACTCATAAATTAGATGAAACTGAACAAAACTTAAATCGAGTCGAAGATATTGTATTTGACTTAGAAGCGCGAGTTGAGCCTTTAAGAGAAGAAGCAGCAATTGCTGTAGAATATATTGCTTTGAAAGAAGAAATGAAAAAAAGCGATATTACAGTGACTGTATACGATATTGAAAGTTTAAATAAAGATTTTAAACAATTAGAACAAGATATTGAGCATTTTCAAAATCAAAAAGATCAAAAAACAAATGAACTAGATGCAATGACGTTTGAATTAAATGAAAAGAAAAAAGCAAGAGACAACATTTCTTATCAAATTCAAGAATCTAATAAGTCATTAGTAGAAGCTACAGAGTCATTAGAACGATTTACAGGTCAACTCGAAGTATTAAAAGAGCGCCAAAAAAATAGTGATGCAACTAATGAAAGACTAGAAGAAGAAAAGCATGCTTCACAAACGAGAATTAATAAAATTTCTGAACAAATCAAAGAAATTGATGATGAATTATCCACTTTTAAAAGTAAATATCAAGAGATGGTTCAAGTAATAAATCAACTAGAAAGTCAGCTTTCAAATCAAGAAGGTACATTTGAAGAAAGAATTGAACAGCTTAAAGATCGTTACTATCAACTTATGACTGAACAATCAGATATAAATAATGATATTCGATTTTTAGAGGATAAATTAACAACACATCAAGAAAAACAATCTAGATTAGATGGTCGTCAAAAAGAAGTATATGATTCACTTCAAAAAGTTTGGGAAGAAAAAGATTCTTTTACTCAGAAATTGAATGAAGTAGAAAATGAACTTAAAGAAACGACTGAAAAATATAAATCAGACCACGCACTATTGAAAAATAAAGAACAAGAATATAAAGATGCTGAGTCTAAACTGTATCAAGCTTATCGATATACAGAACAAATGAAGACACGTATTAATACTCTGAAAAGTATGCAAGATGAGTATTCTGGTTTTTATTCTGGAGTTAAACATGTTTTAAAAGAAAAATCTTTAAAAGGTATAGAAGGTGCAGTAGCAGAAATAATCGATACACCATCAAAATTAACTACTGCAATCGAAATAGCATTAGGAGCTTCACTTCAACATATTATTGTGCAAGAAGAAAAAGATGCTCGACTTGCAATAAAATATTTAAAAGATAAAAAGTTAGGCAGAGCAACATTTTTACCGATGAATGTTGTGAAAAAACGTTTTGTACCGCAAAATATTGTCGATCAAATAAGTGGAGATAATGGGTTTATAACAGTAGCATCTGAAGGTGTTCAATTTGATCCGAAATACCGCAATATTGTAGAACACTTACTTGGTAGCACAATCATTGCCAAAGACTTAGAAACTGCGAATCAAATCGCTAGAACAATTCAATTTAAGCATAGAATTGTTACCCTTGAAGGTGATGTTATTACACCTGGTGGCGCTATGACAGGTGGCGGTAAAGAGAAGAAAGCAAGTTTGCTATCTCAAAAAGATGAACTGAAAACGACTGAAGATAAATATCAAAACTTCATGCAACAAACTACGCAAATTGAATCAAAAGTAAAATCATTAAAAGCAGACATTCAGCAATTAGAAGAATCTCTTTCAACAACTCAAGAAAGAGGTACAGAACTTAGAGCAAGTGAACACGAAGTAACATTACAACTAGATGCAGTTTTAGCTAAAGAAAAACGTTTGAAAGAAGAAAATGAGACTTTTGAGTTTGAAAAAAATGATGGATATAATTTTGTAAAAGGGCAAGAAACATTACAAGAAAAGAAAAATAAACTTGTTACTATAAAAAATGAGTTAGAAAAAATTGATTTAAATATTAATCAACTCAATGCCTCTTTATCTAATAATAAAGACAGTGAAAAGACTATCCAAAATGAATTGAATGAAAAACGTTCAAACCTTGCAGTCGAAAAAGAACGTAACCGTTTGAAAGAACGAGATAAGAAAAGATTAAAAGAAGATTTAAATGAACAAGAACATACACTAAGTAAAATAAATGATCAATTAGAATTAATTAATTCTGATGAATATACAGGCAGTGGACAGTTTGAAAAAGTAGAAGGTCAAATTCAGCATTTTACTGTCTTAAAACAAGAAATTGAAACTAAAATGATGGATCAACAAGATAAGTATAAATTGATTCAAGAAGAAATTGGGAAAATAGAACAAGATACTCAAACATTACATCAAAATATTTCTGGTTTAGAAACCGGACTTCAAGATATGATAAGTAAACATTCTAAAATTGATATTATGATAGAACATCAATTGTCACATCTGAATGAAACCTATCAACTTACATTTGAAAAAGCACAGTCACTTTATGAAATGCCAGAAGATATTTCAGAAGCTCGAAAAACTGTGAAATTAACTAAGATGTCTATAGATGAATTAGGTCATGTAAACATAAATGCTATTGATCAATTTAAAGAAGTGAATGAAAGATATACTTTCTTAAGCGATCAAAGAACTGATTTATTAGAAGCTAAAGAAACTTTAGAACAAGTTATTTTAGAAATGGATAGTGAAGTATCAACAAGATTTAAAGAAACATTTGATGAAGTTAATCATCATTTTGGCAATGTGTTTAAATCACTATTTAATGGTGGGAGAGCAGAATTGCAGCTTACTGATAAAGACATTCTAAATGCGGGAGTTGAAATTGTTGTGCAACCTCCTGGTAAAAATAGACAATATTTATCATTGTTAAGTGGTGGAGAACGAGCATTATCTGCTATCAGTTTGCTATTTGCGATATTGAAGTCGAGAACAGCTCCATTTGTTATACTTGATGAAGTAGAAGCAGCACTTGATGAACAAAATGTAATCAGATACGCTGAATACTTGGATAAATTAAAAGCAGAAACGCAATTTATCGTGATAACACATAGAAAAGGTACCATGTCTTACGCTGATAGTTTATATGGTGTGACTATGCAAGAAGCAGGCATTTCTAAACTTGTGAGTGTTAACTTAAAATCAATTAAAGAAGAAGAATTGGAGGCATTACAATCATGAGTTTTTTTAAAAGATTAAAAAGTAAATTTTCTCCTTCAGAAGAAACGAATAAAGAATTAGAGACTCAAGAAGAAAAACCAGTTCAAGACTTACCACCTGAATCCAATGAAAAAGAAAATCCTGAAGCGGTACAATTTGATGACGGACTTATGTCATTGGATGAATTTGAGGAATGGGAATCTGAACAACTTGGTGCGAAATTTAAACAAGGACTTGAAAAATCTAGAGAGAATTTCCAAAATAAACTAAATGATTTATTAGCAGTTTATAGAAAAGTAGACGAAGATTTCTTTGAAGCATTAGAAGAAATGTTAATTCAAGCTGATGTTGGTTTCAACACGGTTATGGAATTAGTAGATGAACTACGTATGGAAGCGAAACGTCAAAACATAACTGAAACATCTGAATTAAGAGAAGTTATCGTTGAAAAGATTGTGGATATATATGTACAAGATGATGAAAAAATTGATCGTATGAACATTGAAGATGACCGATTAAATGTTATATTAATGGTTGGTGTTAATGGCGTTGGAAAAACAACAACTATCGGTAAATTAGCACACCGTTATAAACAAGAAGGTAAAAAAGTAGTCTTAGCAGCTGGTGACACATTCCGTGCTGGAGCAATTGAACAATTGAAAGTATGGGGTGAAAGAGTTGGTGTTGAAGTAATAAGTCAAAAAGAAGGTTCTGACCCTGCAGCTGTTATGTATGATGCTGTAAATGCTGCAAAAAATAGAGGTGCAGATATTCTTATTTGTGATACTGCAGGAAGATTACAAAATAAAGCTAACTTAATGAATGAGTTACAAAAAGTTAGAAAAGTTATTGATCGTAACATTCCTGGTGCACCGCATGAAGTATTACTAGCTTTAGATGCTACAACTGGACAAAATGCATTGTCTCAAGCAAAATCATTCAAAGAAGTCACTCAAGTTACAGGTATCGTATTAACTAAACTTGACGGTACTGCAAAAGGTGGTATTGTATTAGCAATACGTAATGAATTACAAATCCCAGTTAAATATGTTGGATTAGGTGAAAAGTTAGACGATTTACAACCGTTTGATGCGGAAAGTTATGTATATGGACTATTCGCTGACATGATTGATTCAAATGAAGATATTGAAAATACTACTGAAGAAGTTGATCATAATGAAGGAAAGTAATGACCTCGTTAAAACGATGAGAATGAATTACTTATTTGATTTTTATCAAGGTTTATTAACAGAAAAACAACGTAATTATTTAGAATTGTATTATTTACAAGATTATGCTTTAAGTGAAATAGCAGAGACTTTTCATGTGAGTCGACAAGCTGTATATGATAATATAAAGCGAACAGATGAATTACTAGAAGAGTATGAAACTAAATTACAACTCTTTAACAAATTTAAAGAACGACAAACAATTATAGACGAATTAAAAAGATTGTCAGGAGATAATCAAGAACTTAAGCAAGCAATAGAACGCTTAGAAATTCTTGAATAGGAGGAGAAATTTATGGCATTTGAAGGGTTATCAGAAAGACTTCAAGCCACGATGCAACGCATCAAAGGTAAAGGTAAAGTTACAGAACAAGACATTAAAGCAATGATGCGTGAAGTACGATTAGCATTGTTAGAAGCGGATGTTAACTTTAAAGTTGTTAAATCTTTTGTTAACACAGTATCTGAACGCGCATTAGGTGCAGATGTAATGCAATCTTTAACACCAGGTCAACAAGTTATCAAAATTGTACAAGATGAATTAACTTCGTTGATGGGTGGAGAAAATAGTAAAATTAATATGAGCAGTAAACCACCAACTGTTGTTATGATGGTTGGTTTACAAGGTGCTGGTAAAACGACAACTGCAGGTAAGTTAGCATTGTTAATGAGAAAGCAATATAACAAAAAGCCATTGCTTGTAGCATGTGATGTTTATAGACCAGCTGCTATTCAACAATTACAAACTGTTGGTAAACAAATTGATATACCTGTCTATACAGAAGGTGATCAAGTTAGTCCAAAAGAAATTACAGAAAATGCTTTGAAATATGCAAGAGAAGAGCATTTAGATTTCGTAATCATTGATACAGCAGGTCGTTTGCACATTGATGAAGCGTTAATGAATGAACTTGTAGATGTTAAAGAAGTATCTACACCTGATGAAATTATGCTTGTAGTAGACTCCATGACAGGTCAAGACGCAGTAAATGTTGCTGAATCGTTTGATAAAACATTAGACGTTTCCGGAGTAACGTTAACGAAATTAGATGGTGATACACGTGGTGGTGCTGCGCTTTCAATTCGTTCCGTAACGAATAAACCAATTAAGTTTATCGGTATGAGTGAGAAACTTGATGGACTTGAGTTATTCCATCCAGAACGTATGGCATCTAGAATTTTAGGTATGGGTGATGTCTTAAGTTTAATTGAAAAAGCCCAAGAGGGTGTAGATGAAACGAAAGCTAAAGAATTAGAAAAGAAAATGAGAACTTCTTCATTTACTTTTGATGATTTCTTAGAACAATTGGAACAAGTAAAAGGATTAGGTTCAATAGATGATCTAATGAATATGATTCCTGGGGCAAACAAAATGAAAGGCATGAAGAATGCTAACATGGACCCTAAACAAATTGATAATGTACAAGCAATTATTCGTTCTATGACTTTAGAAGAAAGAAATAATCCAGAAATCTTAAACGTTTCTAGAAAGCGTCGTATAGCAAAAGGTTCTGGACGATCTTTACAAGAAGTTAATAGATTAATAAAACAATTTGGCGATATGAAGAAAATGATGAAACAATTTACAGGTAGTAATAAAAAAGGTAAAAAGGGCAAAAGAGCTAGTAATCCATTCCAAGGTATGAACTTACCGTTTTAATGTGATTACGATGAACGGTGTATGATTAACGACTTTAATAATCATCATCGTTCTTCTTTTTTAGTAAAATTCAAATTGGTAAAGAGAAAACACTTTACAAACTATTTATATCCTGTTATAGTATTTACTTGTAGAAGATAAATTATAAATGAGTAAGGAGTTTTTTAAACATGGCAGTTAAAATTCGTTTAACACGTAAGGGTTCAAAAAGAAACCCATTTTATCGTATAGTAGTAGCAGATGCACGTTCTCCACGTGATGGTCGTATTATCGAACCAATCGGTACTTACAATCCAGTTGCTAAACCTGAAGCAGAAATCAAAGTTAATGAAGAATTAGCTTTAAAATGGTTAGCTGATGGAGCAAAACCTACTGATACAGTTCGTGATATCTTATCAACTCAAGGTATCATGGAGAAATTCCATAATTCTAAACTTTCTAAGTAAAGCGTAGATTATATTGGAAAAATTAATACAAACAATTATAGTACCGCTCGTAGATTATCCGGAGAACATCAATATATCTAAAGATGAACAAGATTCTAGCATTACGTTCAATATAGACGTTCATGAAGAAGACATTGGCAGAATTATTGGTAAGAAGGGCAGAATGATTAAAGCCATTCGTACAATTGTGTCTGGTTCAATGAACGAGTATGGCAAGAAAGTGTTTGTAGAAGTTAATTAAGAGTGCCTATTCGGTGCTCTTTTTTATTGTTAATTAAGAAACAGTTGAGGAGGCTTGGCTCAATGAATGTTGAAATAGGTAAAATTGTAAATACACATGGCATTAAAGGTGAAGTTAAAATATTAACCGATTCAGATTTTACAGATGAACGTTTTAAAAAAGGTCAACTTATAAAAGTGAAAAATAAAAACGAAGAAATTCCTTTTACAATTGCATCACATAGAATACACAAGAACTTTCATTTATTAACATTTGAAGGTATTCATAATATTAATGATATTGAACATTTAAAAGGTTGCAAAATTTTTCAAGATCAAGAAAATGAATCGATTGAACTAGAAGAAAATGAATACTATTATTATCAAATTATAGGATGTACTGTGTTTGTTCAAGACGAAGCTTTAGGTAGAGTCGTTGATATTATGGAAACTGGTGCAAACGATGTATGGGTCGTTAAAGGTGATAAAGAATATTTAATACCTTATATTGAAGATGTTGTTAAATTAGTTGATGTTGATCGCAAAACAATTAAAATCGAACCATTAGAAGGTTTGTTAGATTAATGAAAATAGATTATTTAACTTTATTTCCAGAAATGTATGAAGGTGTGCTTAATCATTCCATAATGAAAAGAGCACAAGACAAAGAAATTGTTCAGTTTAACACTGTTAATTTTAGAGACTATGCAAATAATAAGCATTCACAAGTTGATGACTATCCTTATGGAGGCGGCCAAGGTATGGTGCTTAAGCCAGAGCCTATATTTAATGCCCTAGAAGCTTTGGATAAAACTGAAAAGACACGTGTTATTTTAATGTGTCCTCAAGGTGAACCATTTACTCAACAAAAAGCAGAGTCATTATCAGAAAGTGAGCATATCATCTTTATATGTGGTCATTACGAAGGTTATGATGAACGTATAAGAGAGCATTGTGTAACGGATGAAATCTCAATTGGCGATTATGTATTAACTGGTGGCGAGCTTGCAAGTATGACTATGACAGATGCTATTGTGAGGCTCATACCAGGAGTACTTGGCAATCAAGTTTCTCATGAAGATGATTCATTTTCATCTGGATTATTAGAGCATCCTCAGTATACAAGACCGGCAGATTATGAAGGATTAAAGGTTCCAGATGTATTGTTATCAGGTAATCATGCAAACATAGAAAATTGGAGACATCAACAATCCTTATTGAGAACACAACAGAGAAGACCAGATTTATTAGAGCAATATCCTTTAACTGAAAAAGATCAAAAATTCTTAAATAGCAATAAAAAATAGATTGAATCAAATTACCCGATGTGATATATTAATATAAGTGTGTGAGCACAATATCACTATGATCCGCTGCTAGCATTTAATTGAATTATATACATTGGGCAAGAACATAGTCAGAAGGAGAGAAAATAATGAGTAATCATAAGTTAATCGAAGCAGTAACTAAAGACCAATTACGTACGGACATTCCTACATTCCGTGCTGGTGACACTTTAACTGTACACGTACGTATCGTTGAAGGAAGTCGCGAACGTATCCAACTATTCGAAGGTGTAGTTATTAAACGTCGTGGTGGCGGTATTTCTGAAACGTTTACAGTTCGTAAAATTTCTTACGGTGTTGGTGTTGAACGTACATTCCCTGTACACACTCCAAAAATCGAGAAAATCGAAGTTAAACGTCGCGGTAAAGTACGTCGTGCGAAACTTTACTACTTACGTAGCTTACGTGGTAAAGCTGCTCGTATTAAAGAAATTAGATAAATTAAGACTTAGGTCATTGACCTTTGTACTTAAAGAAAAGAGCTTAGAATATATTATTCTAAGCTCTTTTTTGTGTAGAGAAAATGGGATTGTGAAGATAGGATTGATTGTGGAACTTGAAGGCATTGATTATAGGTCGTGTGCTAAGTGTGTGCTAACTGGCAGATTTCTGGATTGTGCACGTTAGATTGTTCTTAGTGGCAGAATTCTGGATAGTGCTCATTAGATTATTCTTAGTAGCAGAATTCTGGATTGTGATCATTAGACACAATTTCTTACGGACATTTCTCGGAATTATGTCCATTAGCAGCACTCTTACGGACATTACTCGGAATTATGTCCCTAACAGCACCTCTTACGGACATTTCTCAGAATTATGTCCCTTATACAATGAAGATAGTGGGATAAAAATAAATTTTTTTGAAAAATTGGATAAGATGTAATTTATAAGGCAGTTAATTTAAGAGATTGACCAAGTTGTAGATTAAGTCAGGAGTTAATCTAAGAGTATGGCCAAGTTATAGATTAAGTCAATAGTTAATCGAAGAGATAGTCTAAGTTGTAGATTAAGACAGTAGTTAATCTAAGAGATTAACCAAGTTGTAGATTAAGTCAGTAGTTAATCTAAGAGATCGGCCAAGTTGTAGATTAAGTCAGTAGTTAATCGAAGAGTTCAGCCAAGTTGTAGATTAAGTCAGTAGTTAATCGAAGAGATCGACCAAGTTGTAGATTAATTCGGAAGTTAAACGAAGAGATTGACCAAGTTGTAGATTAAATCGGAAGTTAAGCGAAGAGTTCGGCTAAGTTGTAGATTAAGTCAGGAGTTAATCGAAGAGATCGACTAAGTTGTAGATTAAGTCAGTAGTTAATCGAAGAGATCGATCAAGTTGTAGATTAAGTCACTAGTTAATCGAAGTGTTTTGCCAAGTTGTAGATTAAGTCACTAGTTAATCAAAGAGTTTTGCCAAGTTGTAGATTAAGTCACAAGTTAATCTAAGAGTTTTGCTAAGTTGTAGATTAAGTCAGTAGTTAATCGAAGAGATCGATCAAGTTGTAGATTAAATCGGAAGTTAATCTAAGAGATCGGCCAAGTTGTAGATTAAGTCGAAAGTTAATCGAAGACATCCTCAAAATCAACACCGCACAATGAAAGGCTGAGACAATTAATTTGTCTCAGCCTCTTCCAACGATTATTCATCTATGCTTTTATAATTTATACTTTTTTCTTAACCATACTAGCAATATCAGTCCTATCAACATTCCGCAAATACTCGTTTTGAAAAATGGTGTTTCATATGTTATTTTTACTTTTTTATCATTTTTATCGACTTTGATGTTAGACATTAAATAGTTCACTTTATTTATTTTAACTGGTTTTCCATCAATTGATGCTTTTAATCCTTTATTATAAATAATTGGCATAACGAGATTTCCTGAAGGATTTTTGTTTAAATCTATTTCATAATGTGTGTGTTTGTTATGAAATTTAATATTTTGAGATTGAGCATCTTTAGTAGCATTTTTTAATGTTGAATAATCTTCACCTTGTATGTTTTTTAAATTGAAATGATATGTTCCTTTTTTAAATTTTATATGAACGGTATTTGTTGATTTTATATTTGCTGTTGTAGTGTGATGTGGTCTAATATAACGATAGTTTAATCTATATCTAAATATTTTATTTTCATTAGTTGAAATATAATAGTTCATATCTCTAGGTTTTATTATTTTAGCGTCCATCATTAAATATAATGTTTTATATTTTTCAGCAGTATTTTTTGGTAAATCAATCGTTAAGCCACCACCATTTTTATTTACAGTTAAACGTTTACCATTATAACTTGCGTTATTGTATGAAATGTTTGCTGATTTAAGTAAGTCATTAGGTGGTTTAATTTGTTTGTTTGATTTTTTATCATTTGTAATTATGCCGTTTAACATGGCATGTTCTTTTTCTAAAGGACTGTCTAAATGTGTGTCATTATAAATGTTATTAACAACTCTTGCGCTAGGCAATTTTTCTGTATTTTCATATATGTGGAAATACTCATCTTGGTCTTTAAAGGAGTCAATTCTTTTTGAAAGTGCTGGATAATGTAAATTATCTTTTGCTTTAATAGTATAATCAACATTAAATAAACTGTTTAAGTTAGTTCTTTCAGAAAAGCTAGCGTAATAACTATTGCTATTTCTTGGCATACTGACTAATAAATCTTTTTCATAAAATTTAAGTATTTCTGCGTCGTAAATGCTACTATAAAGTTTAGTCCCATTAAAATTATAATACATTGCTGAATTGATAGAAAGTGGTCTTAACATATCAATACGTCTTAAATCATCAATTTGATTTTCTTTTAGTTTTTGAATTTTTGAGGATGTTTGTTGTGAATATATATTTGATTTACTGACAGTTTTAATATTTGGTGTATACTTTTTAATAACTTTATCTTGGTAGTTTTGTATAAGCGTAAATTGGTATGCAATAAGTACACAGCAAATAGCTATATTCAAATATTTAAACGGATGTTTTATTTTAAATAATAATAGAACGAGCATTATTGGTATGAAAATGAGCCAACTATAAAAAGATTGTTGCCAAAATGCTGAAATAGTAATGAATAAAATAGGTGGTACAGATGCTAAAAGAAATTGTTTTACTGTGATCATTTGGATATGTTGAACAAGCATTGCAGTAAGGCCAGCTGTAGATAGAGCTAATGCATAAACCCATCTTCTTTCAGGCATTGAAAAGCCGTTGAAAAACGAATCAAAATAAGGTGAAAATGATCCAATTAAAGATAAAATGGTGAATGTCGCTAATAATTTAAAATAATATTTCTTATATAATGGTTTTAAAAATAAAGCTGTAATAGATAGGAATGAAATCGTAATATAAAATCCACCATATAGCATATTATATTGCTTTTTAAATGGAATAATTGCATCAACATGATTGTTAATCAAGCTTCTATCGTTATTGATATAAGATAGAACACCTTGTACAAAACCAAAATTGCCAATTAAAAAACCAATCGTAATACATAAAATGAGATACAATAATTTTTGTTTAACTGTCAAAATGTCTTCTTTATATTTAAAAATAATTCTATATATTGCATAACAAGCTAAAATAATAAATTCATAATATGTAAAGTAAAAATTAGACGTAATCGTTACCGCTACTGCAAGTGTAAGTATCGTAATTTTCTTTTGTCTAAAGAGTAGTTCAATACCTAATAAAGCGAGTGGTAGGTAGAACATAACATCGCTAAAGAACGACCAAGTGAATGTAAAATAATAATAAACTGTTGAGCAAGCGTAAAGTATGCTACCTATAAAGGCATAAATTTTACGTATGTTGTACTTTAAAAATAAGAAATAAGTTACAACTATGATACACGCACATTTAAAGATTGCTATGGCTATTTGATTTGCAATAACAATATAGACTAAGTGTTCGTAGTTTGCAAAAAATTGATATATTAATACAAAACAAATACTGATCCAAGCAAAAGGAGAAGTTGAATAATAATAACTTAAATTAGAAAAATAATCTCCACCAAGACCAAATCCAATGTCATAAAACATTGTAAATTGTTTAGCATGCTCTATTAGAAACATTTGAAAAGGTATCATTTGTTTTAAACCGTCGCCAACACTTGTATATAAATCACCAAAGTGTATAAATCTATAAATGGTTGGTATGTAATATAGGATTGAAATAATAACTGATAGAAGTAATATGTATAGGATGTGTTTAAATTTCTTTAACATAATTGGTACCTTTTATCCTTTTAATATGTTGTTGTATAATTAGTTAATTATTCCCAATTATATGGATTGTTAAACTTTAACAGTAATACATTATTGATAAAGAAAAGGGGCTGAGACTTTTAAATTGTCTC
The DNA here is from genome assembly GCF_002018435.1 of Mammaliicoccus fleurettii. Taxonomy (NCBI): domain Bacteria; kingdom Bacillati; phylum Bacillota; class Bacilli; order Caryophanales; family Staphylococcaceae; genus Mammaliicoccus; species Mammaliicoccus fleurettii. The sequence goes on from NZ_MWJM01000001.1 coordinate 58,798, forward strand.
AACCCCTAAAATAATAAGTTGAATTATGGTTTTCGATTAATTTTTCTTGTGAATATTATGCTCAGTCCTATGAATAGGATTGAAATGATGATCATTGTTTTAAAATAGGGTGGCGTATATGATAATTCTATATGTTTATCTTGTTTATCGACATCAACAGCAGTCATAATATGGTTTACCTTTTGAACAGGTGTTTTCTCTCCATCAACTTTAGCTCTCATACCATTTCTATAAGGGATATTGATAACCGCCGTTCCTTTATGGTGTGCTTTTAAATGTATATCTATTTTGCCATTTTCTTCTAGATAAGTGTATTGTTTGCGCTTATCAGCTTGTTTCAATGCATTGTAATTCTCGCCATACAACCCTTGTAATTTTAAGTTATATTTGCCATTTGTTAATCCTATAAAAATTTTACCGTCTTTCGGTACTGGAATACGGTACAACAAATCATCTTGATTCATTCTATATTTAGAGTCTTCAAACAGACGATTATTTTCATAATCATTAATTTGAATTGTAAAATTGGATTGAGGTAATTTCCGTTCTAAATGCATCATTAAATACATGTCTTCGTACTTACTTGCTACTTTTTTAGGTATATTTATTGTTATACCATCACCGTTATTTGGAACTGTTAAAGTATTATTATTATAGTTAGCATCTCGTTCTGTAATTTTTGTTTGATTTAATAAATTTTGTGTCTTGTTTAATTGTGCATACTCTTTTGAAGAGTCAGAAGTAGCAACACCTTTAATCATGGCATGTTCTAAATCTAATGGATTACTTATCTGTTTCTTATCAAAATATTGATTTGTAACTTTAACAGCAGGTAACATTTCCTCATTTTCTAATATTTGATATTTGCCATCATCGCTTTTGATTTTAAAGTTTGCAGGTGTTTCTTTTTGATAACTCTTTTTCATAATGTATTTAGTAGACCATAAACTATATAGATTCGATCTGCCTTGCATATTGCTATAGCGACTTAAAGATTCGTCTTGTAAATTTACTTTTGCATCGCTAAATAAATATTGATTTAATTGACCATCAAAAATACTTGAATATAAACTCATACCTTTAAAATGTTGGTACATCGGCGTATTATCTTGAGTTAATACTCTCCATCCAATTCTTTCATCATCATCAGTTTGATTTTTTAATTTCGATATATGCTTACGTTGAAGGCCACTATCAAATGTGCTTGCTTGTATATAAAAATCATTTGCTCTTCTTTCGTGGTCATCATGATAGATTTGATTTTTACTATGCTCTTTTGATACAAGAAAAGATAATAACAAAATCAACAATGCATAAATTATAATTGGTAGCTTACGTGTTACATTTAAAGTTAAAACAAGCAAACCACTAATGAATAAAATCGGAACCATCCATATCCATATAACATAATCTTTAGTTATGAAATAACTTGCAAATATAACAACAAAAGTTGGTAAAGTAGTTAAAATATAATGTTTAAGTGGAATTGTTTTAAAATAATAAACATAAAAACCAATTAAACCACTAGAGAAAAATGTTAATAAGTAATGCCATCTTTTTTGTGGAGCAGAAAAACCATTAAATACACTATCGACGTATGGTATAAAGCTAAAGACGATTAACATTATCGTAAATATACTGAATAGACGATAATAATAATATTTATATAATTTAAATGTAAGTAATGCTTGTATCGTAATAAATAGTACAACGAATAAATAGTTGTCATAAAAAATATTGTCGTGCTTCGTAAAATCTGAAAGTAATGGTATTCTACCTTGATATACTTCTCTATTATTACCTATAAAACTATGAGCAGAATGGAAAAATACAAACAAACTACTACCTAAACCAAGAACACTGGCAATAATTAATAACGTTAATTGCTGGATTCTAGGAACAATATCATCTTTATGAGTGAATATAATTCGATATAAAAAGTAAATTAGTCCTGTTAATAACTGGTAGTATGCAAAGTAGAAATTATTAATAAAAGTAATTGCAACAACAATAATGACCAAACCTATTTTTTTATCTTTTAAAAATCTTTCAATACTTAGAATTAAAAGAGGTAAAAGCATAAATACATCGCTAAAAAATGGCCAGTAAACTGTAAATCTAAAATAAATAGGAGATACAGCAAATAAAAATGACACAACAATAGAGGATATGTGATTTAATCCAAGTTTTTTAAATAGTAGAAATGTAAAAGTCATGATTAAAAATGATTTTACGATAGATATAAATATTGCGTTTTGTGCCCAAAAAATCATTTGTTCAGTATTAAAATTAAAAATGAATGAGCCTAACCAAATCAAAATTACGTTAATTATAAATAAAATATTTGTAGAAAAATAATATGCAAAATCCATAAACATATCTCCACCGAGTCCTAAATCAGTAGAATAGAAGAATGAACCACTCGTCCAATGTTCATATAAATACATTTGAATAGGGAGCATTTGTTCAATGCCATCATTAGGACCTGTGAAGATAACGCCATCTTTAAAATATCTGAAAAGCACATAACTATGACCTAATATTGCTAAAATAATGAATAGGAAAATATATTTAATTTTAACCTTGTTATTTATGTAATTTTTGAATTTGTTTACCATCTCATTCACCTATATCATTATTTAATTATTCATGTTTTTTTATATTTGATTGTTCTATTATATATTTCGGTCTATCTTTTGTTTCGTAATATATACGGCCAATATATTCTCCGATTACACCTAAACTAAATAATTGAAGTCCTCCTAAGAATAAAATAGCTGAAATTATTGTGAAATAACCAGGTTCTTCAATACCATGTAAGAGGATATTAATAAATGTTATAAAAATATATAACAGGCATATAAACATCGTAAAGCCACCGAAATAAAAGCATAATCGAAGCGGTTTATTATTAAAACTAATTATGCCATCTATTGCATAATCAATTAATTTAAATATGGAAAATTTTGAATAACCATCATTTCTTTCTTGATGGTCAAAAGTTATTGTTGTCTTACTAAAACCAACCCACTCAAATATTCCTTTTGAAAACCTATTATATTCAGTCATTTTTAAAATTGAATTTGCAACTTCTTTCGATATTAAACGAAAGTCGCCTTCACCACTTTTTAATTTAACATCAATCATATATTGAGATAGTTTATAAAATACTTTAGCAGGAATTTTTTTAATAAATGATTCATTTTTACGATTTCTTAAAGCGACGACTTGGCTAAAGCCTTCTTCGTGTAATTGAATCAATTTTGGAATTATTTCAGGAGGATGCTGCAAATCAGAATCCATAATAATAATGGCATCTCCATTAGAATGTTCCAATCCACAATACATAGCTGACTCTTTCCCAAAGTTATTAGAGAAAGAAACATATTTAACTCGCTCATCTTTTTCGGATAAAGATTTCAAGACTTGAAGAGAGTGATCAGTAGATCCATCATTAATAAATATTAATTCAAATTGATGTGACAAATTTAAAAAGACGTTCGAGACTTTTTCATGTAAAATAGAGATGTTAGTTTCCTCATTATAAAGAGGAACTATAATTGATAAGAACATAACAAACCTCCTATATAGATATGGTAAATATATCATATTTCATAAGTTTAAGATAAGAAAGGATAAATATAAATGACAATTCAATGGTTCCCTGGCCATATGGCTAAAGCACGTAGAGAAGTAACTGAACAATTAAAGATGGTAGATGTAGTTTTTGAGCTTGTAGATGCTCGAATACCGTTATCTTCTAGAAATCCAATGATTGATGATATCGTTAAACAAAAACCGAGAGTTGTAATACTCAATAAAAAAGATATGTCTAAACAAAGTGAAACAGACAAATGGATGCAATATTTCAAGAATCAAGGATTTTATCCAGTACAAATTGATTCTAAACATGGTAAACATTTAGGTGAGCTTATGAAGGCTGCACAAGCTGCAACTAAAGAGAAATTTGATAGAGAAAAGAGTAAAGGACTTCGCCCAAGAGCGATTAGAGCCATGATTGTAGGGATTCCTAATGTTGGAAAATCAACCCTTATTAATAAATTAGCCAAAAAATCTATTGCTAAAACAGGAAATACACCAGGTGTAACAAAAAAACAACAATGGATTAAAGTTGGAAAAGAATTAGAACTATTAGATACACCAGGTATTTTATGGCCGAAGTTTGAAGACCAAACGATAGGAAAAAAACTTAGTTTAACTGGTGCAATAAAAGATAGCATCGTTCATTTAGACGAAGTTGCGATATATGGATTGAACTTCTTAATTGATAATGATCCTGAAAAGCTAAAACAATTTTATCAAATAGAATTAAATGAAGAAGATGAAGTTGTAGATTTATTCGATCAAATTGGTAGAAGAAGAGGTATGTTGAAACGAGGAAATGAAATAGATTATGAATCAGTAACAGAATTGATTATTAGAGACTTAAGAAATGCTAAAATAGGCAACTATTGCTTTGATATTTATGAAGAAATGAAGGATGGACTTTATGAAACAAAAGAGCATTAAAGATATTACATCTGAGATTAATCTTTATGAATCAATTGATGAAATAAAAGGCTCGATTTATTACGAAGATGAAAGAAAAGGGGTTCAAACCGCTTTTAAAAAAAGATTAAAACAATTAGAAAAAATAGAAAATCTTAATCTGAAATATATTAAAATGAATCAATATGAGAATCAAATATTAGCTGATAAAGAAGAAGCACTGATATGTGGAATAGATGAAGTAGGACGAGGTCCATTAGCTGGTCCTGTTGTAGCAAGTGCAGTCATTTTAGAACGAGGCCATCATTATTTAGGTATTACAGATTCTAAAGCATTATCACAAAGTAAAAGAGTGTTTTTTGAACAAGAAATTTATAATAAAGCATTATCAGTAGGTATTGGAATAGCTACAGTTGAAGAAATCGATCAATTAAACATATATGAAGCTACTAAAGTTGCTATGCAAAGAGCGATTGACCAATTGGATTACAAGCCAGACCATTTATTGATAGATGCTATGAAGCTAGATAATGGTATTCCCCAAACATCAATTATTAAAGGTGATCTGAATAGTGTTTCTATCTCTGCAGCAAGTGTAATTGCAAAAGAGTACCGAGATAGATTGATGGTAAAGTTGAATTCAGAATATCCAGGATATGATTTTGATAAAAATAAAGGTTATGGTACTAAAGCTCATTTAGAAGGTATTGAAAATTACGGAATAACGCCTATTCATAGGAAATCTTTTGAGCCAATCAAATCAAAAGTGAAATATTAGTCTAACAATTCTTAAAAATAGACTCTCCTTGTTTACAATAACGCTTACATTTTCTATAATTGAGAAGTAAGCAAACATATTGTATGTAATAGGAGGATGGAGAATGAATATCCATGAGTATCAAGGTAAAGAGATTTTTCGCTCTATGGGCGTAGCTGTACCTAATGGTTCAGTGGCTTTTTCACCTGCTGAAGCAGTAGAAAAAGCAAAAGAATTAGATTCAAATGTTTATGTAGTTAAAGCACAAATCCATGCTGGTGGCCGTGGTAAAGCTGGCGGAGTTAAAATTGCTAAATCAATTGATGAAGTTCGTGAGTACGCCAAAGAATTATTAGGTAAAGTACTTGTTACACACCAAACAGGTCCAGAAGGCAAAGAAGTTAAACGTCTTTTAGTTGAAGAAGGATGCGATATTCAAAAAGAATATTACATTGGTTTTGTTATTGATAGAGCAACAGATAGAATTACTTTAATGGCTTCAGAAGAAGGCGGAACTGAAATTGAAGAAGTTGCAGCAGCAACTCCTGAAAAAATCTTCAAAGAAGTAATTGATCCTGTAACTGGATTAATGCCTTATCAAGCTAGAAGAATTGCATTTAATATTAACATCCCTAAAGAATCAGTGAATAAAGCTGTTAAATTAATGATGTCTTTATATAATGTGTTTGTAGAAAAAGACTGTTCAATTGTTGAAATTAACCCATTAGTTACAACTGGTGAAGGTGAAGTTTTAGCACTTGATGCAAAAGTAAACTTCGATGATAATGCTTTATTCAGACATAAAGATATCGTTGAAATGCGCGACTTAGAAGAAGAAGACGAGAAAGAAATCGAAGCTTCTAAATATGATTTATCATATATTGCTTTAGATGGAAATATTGGTTGTATGGTAAACGGAGCTGGTTTAGCTATGGCTACGATGGATACAATTAATCACTTCGGCGGTAATCCGGCTAACTTCCTTGACGTGGGGGGCGGCGCTACTAAAGAAAAAGTTACTGAAGCATTCAAAATCATTTTAGGTGATTCACAAGTAGAAGGTATATTTGTAAATATCTTCGGTGGAATTATGAAATGTGATGTTATTGCAGAAGGTATTGTAGCAGCTGTCAAAGAAGTTTCATTAGATATGCCTTTAGTTGTTAGACTAGAAGGTACTAATGTAGAACAAGGCAAACAAATCTTAAAAGAATCTGGTTTAGCAATCGAACCTGCATCAATCATGGCTGATGGTGCTCAAAAAATTGTTAAATTAGTTCAAGAACGATAAGAAAGGCGGAGAGTTACGTGAGTGTATACATCGATAAAAATACAAAAGTATTAGTTCAAGGTATTACTGGTGCAACAGCACTTTTCCATACGAAACAAATGCTAGATTATGGTACTCAAATCGTTGCTGGGGTAACACCTGGTAAAGGTGGCCAAGTAGTTGAAGGCGTACCAGTATTCAATACAATAGAAGAAGCAGTTGCAGAAACTGGCGCTACTGTATCAGTAATATATGTTCCAGCTCCATTTGCAGCAGATGCAATTGTTGAATGTGCAGACGCTGAATTAGATTTAGCGATTTGTATAACTGAACATATTCCAGTTATTGATATGATAAAAGTTAAGAGATATTTAGAAGGCAAAAAAACGCGTTTAGTAGGACCAAACTGTCCAGGTGTTATTACAGCTGACGAATGTAAAATTGGTATTATGCCAGGCTACATTCACAAAAAAGGTCATGTAGGTGTAGTATCACGTTCTGGTACTTTAACTTATGAAGCAGTACATCAATTAACTCAAGCTGGTATCGGTCAAACGACAGCAGTAGGTATTGGTGGCGACCCTGTAAACGGTACAGACTTTATTGATGTATTAAAAGCATTCAATGAAGATGACGACACATATGCTGTTGTTATGATTGGTGAAATTGGCGGTACAGCAGAAGAAGAAGCTGCTGAATGGATCAAAGCTAATATGACTAAACCTGTTGTTGGTTTCATCGGTGGTCAAACAGCACCTCCAGGAAAACGTATGGGTCATGCTGGTGCGATTATTTCAGGCGGTAAAGGTACTGCATCTGAAAAAATCAAAACACTTAATGACTGTGGCGTAGATACTGCAGATACACCATCTGTTATTGCTGAAACATTAATCAACCGTATTAAAAAAGAAGACGGTTTATATGAAAAATGTTTAACAATCAAATAATTTAGTTTATAAGAATAAGTGCAGTGTTTTTACGAGTAGTAAACACTGTGCTTATTTGGTGTTTTAATTTTGAGAGGAAAGGGACAATTAATTTGTCTCTCACCTCTTATTTTTTATGGACTAAATTAAATTCATATAATATAATATATGTAAAATATTTACAAACTAGGAGTGAAAGATGAACTTTAACTCAGATTTTTTATATTACAATGCTTTACAATCAAGATTTGAAGCTAATAATAGCAACTATGAAATAATAAATAAGATACATGGTTATGAAGGTGAACGTATTGTTGATAACCATTTAAAACTTCATGGAGATATCGTTTATAAACATAATCTTGAATTTATAGCTACGAATCCATTCCAAATTGACTTTTTAATAGTACATAATAATCAAATTAGTATTTTAGAAGTAAAACATTATTACGGGGACTTTGAATTTTTTAATCAATATATACAAAGTGCTCATCATAATCGTTATCCCTCACCATTTATACAACTAAAAAAAGGAAAAATAAATCTCCAACAAATTCTTCTCGAAATAGATATTAATCTACCAATAAATGAATATTTAATATTCTCAAATTCAACATTTACAGCAAAATCTTCAATTCCAAAACGCTCACAAGTACTTTTGAAATCAGAATTTCATAAATTCCCAAAATTATTTCAATCAAAACAGATTACTAGGGACAAGTTGATTCTTAAGCAAATCATGCAAAAACAACAATTTTTTTCACATAAATTTAAACAGAGAATTAAACTTGATTTTTCACTTATAAAGAAAGGTATTAAATGTCCAAATTGCAAAAAGCTTTATACTATTTCAATTGAAAAAAATAAGAAGTATACGATATGCATACAATGCAAGAATACTTTCAAACGAAGGACGGTTTATTATTTCAACATAATGGAATTAGCAGTTATAAAAGGGGAAGAAGGGTTTACCTTACAAGAGGCAATTCAATGGTGTGAAGCAGAAAATGTATATTCAGTAAGGAGGATATGTAATGAGTTTTTAGAATGTGAAGGACAAAGATATAAGAGATATTATTTAAAAACATAGAAAGAAGTTAGAGGGAGAGTTGATAACGAGGAAGAAATAGTAAACAAGCACGTTAGAAATTCTAACGAGCAAGACTCACAAAATAAGCACGTTAGGGCACAAATTAAGGTTTTAAAAGTGAAGGATCACACAAAAAAGCTATAAAAATCAGCTCTAACGAGCAAGAAATAGTAAACAAGCACGTTAGAAATTCTAACGTGCAAGACTCATAAAACAAGCTCGTTAACACTTTCTTCTTCTAACAATTATTAAATTAACATTGTAAGGAGCATAACTATTATGAATAATTATCAACAAACGATTTTGAAACTAATTTATGCAGGTTACACGACAAATCATATTCATAAAATGCTTCGATATGATTCAACCTTAAGTTTTGTAGCTTATCGAAGTGAGTTTTCAAATTTTATTTATAAAAGTAGATTAAATTATAACAATATGTTAGAAATGTATACTAAATATGTGAGTAGCGATATTGATAAAATTCTCAAAGCAATGCATATAAGAAACATTAAATTATTATTTAGTGATGATGAAAATTATCCAAGGCTATTGAAAGAAATTTATGATTATCCTTTAGTTTTATTTGGCATCGGTGATATGTCAATATTGAATAATGAGAAGAAATTAGCTATAGTCGGTTCAAGGAAGGCTACAACTTATTCTGAACAAATATGTAATGCTATTATTCCAAAGCTAATAAATACAAAAATAGCAATTGTCTCTGGTATGGCTATGGGTGCAGATTATTTTGCGCACTTAAAAACAATTGAACATGGTGGTCAAACAATAGGTGTTGCTGCTTTTGGTTTAGATTATCATTATCCAAACGCTACAAAATATATAAATGAATTAATGAGAAAATATCATCTTGTTATATCTGAGTATTACCCGACTACAAAAGTTCAAAAGTGGCGTTTTCCAGAAAGGAATCGTCTTATAAGTGGATTGTCTCAAGGTGTACTTGTTACAGAAGCTGATGAACGTAGTGGATCTTTAATAACAATCGATTTAGCTTTGGAACAAAATCGAAATGTTTATTGTTGCCCGGGGACGATTTTTCAGACGTTAAGTAAGGGTGGTAATAACAGAATTAAAGAAGGTGCAAAGCTTGTACAAAATGCTCAAGATATTATAGAAGATTATTGTACATTTAGTGAACAAAAACTAATTTTATAAAATGTTTTAATTGACAAAGCTGAATTTATCAGTTTATCATTTACACTTGTAATCAATAGAAAAGCAAGGGGGACTTACTTTGGCAGAAAATCTTGTCATTGTTGAATCGCCTGCAAAAGCAAAAACCATTGAAAAATATTTAGGAAAAAAATATAAAGTCGTTGCATCTATGGGGCATGTAAGAGATTTACCTCGTAGTCAAATGGGCGTTGATGTTGAAAATAATTATGAACCTAGATATATAACTATTCGCGGTAAAGGACCAGTCGTCAAAGATTTAAAACGTTATGCTAAAAAAGCAAAGAACGTTTATCTTGCAAGTGACCCGGACCGTGAAGGCGAAGCGATTGCGTGGCATTTAGCACATATATTAGATATAGATAAAAATGAAAAATCAAGAGTAGTATTTAATGAAATTACAAAAGATGCAGTAAAAGATAGTTTTAAGCATCCTAGAGAAATCGAGCATGAATTAGTAGATGCTCAACAAGCACGTCGAATTTTAGATAGATTAGTTGGTTATAATATTTCTCCTGTTTTATGGAAAAAAGTTAAAAAAGGTTTATCAGCTGGTCGTGTACAATCTGTAGCATTAAGACTAGTTATAGATCGTGAAAATGAAATTAATAATTTCAAGCCTGAAGAGTATTGGACAATTGAAGGTTTATTTAAACATAAAACAAAATCATTTAGTGCGAAGTTTTTACATGAAAAAAGTAAACCAGTTAAATTAAAAACTGAAAATGATGTTAAAAAAATAACAACTCAATTAGATGGAGATAAATTCGAAGTCACTCAAGTAACTAAAAAAGAAAAACTGAGATATCCAGCTAAATCATTTACCACTTCTTCTTTACAACAAGAAGCTTCTCGTAAATTGAATTTTAAAGCGAGAAAAACAATGATGCTTGCACAACAATTATACGAAGGTATCGATTTGAAACGCCAAGGTACAGTTGGTTTAATTACTTATATGAGAACAGACTCTACACGTATTGCTGACAGTGCAAAAGCAGAAGCTGCGACATTTATTGAGAATCAATATGGTAAAGAATATTTATCAAAATCAAAAGAAACAAAAGGTAAACAAGGCGCACAAGATGCCCACGAAGCTGTGAGACCAACAGGCGTTGAACGTACTCCTGATCAAATGAAAGCATTCTTATCTAGAGATCAATATCGTTTGTATAAATTGATTTGGGAACGTTTCATGGCTAGTCAAATGGCTCCAGCAATCGCAGATACTGTTGCAGCTGATATTACGCAAGGTGATTTGAAATTCAGAGCAAATGGTCAAACTATCAAATTTAAAGGTTTCATGAAAGTTTATGTTGAAACTAAAGATGATACGGATGAAGAAAAAGAAGGCAAGTTACCACCGTTAGAAAAAGGTGACCTTGTAACTGCTGAGAAAATTGATCCAAAACAGCACTTTACTCAACCACCACCTCGATACACTGAGGCACGTTTAGTTAAGACTTTAGAAGAACTTAAAATTGGTAGACCGTCGACTTATGCACCAACAATTGACACAATACAAAAGAGAAATTATGTAAAAGTCGATCAAAAAAGATTTGTTCCAACTGAACTAGGAGAAATCGTTCATGAATCTGTTAAAGAGTACTTCCCTGAAATCATAGATGTAGACTTTACTGTTAATATGGAAACACTTCTAGATAAAGTAGCTGATGGTGAAATTGAGTGGAAGAAAGTAATAGATATGTTTTATGAGAATTTCAAAATAGATGTAGCTAGAGCAGAAGAAGAAATGGAAAAAATCGAAATTAAAGATGAACCAGCTGGTGAAGATTGTGAATTATGTGGTTCTCCAATGGTTTATAAAATGGGCCGATATGGTAAGTTTATGGCATGTTCCAACTTCCCAGATTGTAGAAATACAAAAGCAATCATTAAAACAATCGGCGTGAAGTGCCCTAAATGTAAAGAGGGCGAAGTTGTAGAACGTAAATCTAAGAAGAATAGAATATTCTTCGGTTGTTCTAGATATCCTGAATGTGATTACACATCATGGGATAAACCGTTAGATCGTTCATGTCCTAAATGTGAAACTGTATTAGTTGAGCGTAAAAAAGGAAAATCAGCTCAAGTAGTGTGTCCAAATTGTGATTATAAAGAACAAGAACAAAAATAGAAATATAAAGTGCAAAAAGTTATTTTTAAGGATAACTTTTTGCACTTGTTTTTTGTTTTAATGATTTAAAGGTAAAACGTCACTAAATTTTAAAAATTATTATTACTTTATCATTTGATTAAATTCAGATTTGTTATACAATTCAATGTGGAGCAAAAATTGGAAAATCAAGGAGGCATATAAAATGACTTCAATTAACGTTATAGGAGCTGGGTTGGCTGGTTCCGAAGCGGCTTATCAAATAGCCAAGAGGGGAATACATGTTAATTTATATGAGATGAGACCGGTTAAGCAAACACCTGCACATCATACAGATCAATTCGCTGAACTAGTATGTTCGAATTCTCTACGTGGTAATCAGTTAACAAATGCAGTAGGTGTTTTAAAAGAAGAAATGAGACAACTTGATTCACTTATTATCAAAGCTGCAGATAATGCTCGTGTTCCTGCGGGAGGGGCACTTGCAGTAGATAGACATGATTTTGCAGGATACATTACAGATACATTAAAAAATCATTCTAATATAACTGTGAAAAACGAAGAAATTACTGAGATACCAGAAGGTCCAACAATAATTGCAACTGGTCCTTTAACAACAGAAAGTTTAACGAAGCAAATTATGGATATAACTGGTGAGGAGCAATTGTATTTTTATGATGCAGCTGCACCAATTATTGATAAAGAATCAATCAATATGGATAAAGTGTATTTGAAATCACGTTATGATAAAGGTGATGCAGCTTACTTAAATTGTCCTATGACAGAAGAAGAATTTGATACATTTTATAATGCTTTAATTAAAGCAGATGTTGTTCCTTTAAAAGAATTTGAAAAAGAAATTTATTTTGAAGGATGTATGCCTTTTGAAGTGATGGCTGAAAGAGGGAAGAAAACTTTATTATTTGGTCCAATGAAGCCTGTAGGTTTAGAAGATCCGAAAACTGGTAAAAGACCATATGCAGTTGTTCAATTGAGACAAGATGACGCTGCAGGTACTTTATATAATATTGTAGGTTTCCAAACTCATTTAAAATGGGGTGCTCAAAAAGAAGTTATTTCATTAATTCCAGGATTAGAAAATGTAGATATCGTGCGTTATGGTGTTATGCACAGAAATACATTCATTAATTCACCAAACGCTTTAAAAGAAACATATCAATTAAACTCTAGAAATGATTTATTCTTTGCAGGACAGATGACAGGTGTTGAAGGGTATGTAGAAAGTGCAGCAAGTGGATTAATTGCGGGTATTAATGCGAGTAAATTAGTTTCTGATTTAGAGCCTATTAAATTCCCAAGAGAAACTATTATTGGAAGTATGGCGTATTATATAACACATGCTAATAAGAAAAATTTCCAGCCTATGAATGCGAACTTTGGATTATTACCTTCATTAGAAAAACGAATTAAAGATAAAAAAGTACGTTACGAGACATTAGCTAATCGCGCTCTTAAGCACTTAAACTCATTTAAAGTAATGCTATAGTAAATATTTTAAGATTTATTATAATTGTGATACAATTCAGATAAATTGGGAGGAATAAGTAATGATGCATACAATTGAACAGCAGTTTATTGATATGCTAACGTATGAAAAGCAATTTTCTAATCATACTTTAAATGCATATCAGCTAGATTTAAACGAGTTTAACGCATTTTTACAATCCGAACATTTATCTTTAGATTCTTTTGAGTATAAAGATGCAAGGAGATACCTTGCTTTTTTATATGATAAGGGACATAAGCGAACAAGTGTATCACGAAAAATTTCGACACTAAGATCTTTATACCAATATTGGATGAGCGTAGATAGTGAAATACAAAATCCATTTGTTCAGCTCGTACATCCTAAAAAAGAACATCATTTACCAAGTTTTTTCTATGAAGAAGAAATGGAAAAGCTATTTAAAACGTTAGATGATGGTAAGAAAACAAATATTAGAGATAGAGTAATTTTAGAGTTGCTATATGCAACAGGCATACGTGTGTCGGAGTTAGTGCATATAAAGATAAATGATATAGACTTAAATTATTCATTTGTAAAAGTTTTAGGAAAAGGAAATAAAGAACGTATTGTTCCTTTTGGTGAATATTGTCAAAGTGCTATTACGGATTATCTTGAAAGCTTCAGAAATCAATTAAATATTGATCATGACTATTTAATTGTAAATATGAGAGGTCAAGCGATTACTGAACGAGGTGTGCGCTATGCACTAAATGAAATAGTGAAGCGAACTCAAGGGGTATATCATATTCATCCTCATAAATTGAGACATACATTTGCGACACATTTATTAAATCAAGGTGCTGATATGAGAAGTGTTCAAAGTTTATTAGGACATGAAAGTTTATCGACGACTAGTCAATATACACACGTAACGAAAGATCAGTTAAGAAAAGTATATCTATCTGCACATCCACGTGCGTAAAGGAGAATTTATAATGAGTTCATCATTACATGCAACAACAATTTTTGCTATTAGACATAATGGACATTCTGCAATGGCAGGTGATGGCCAAGTTACATTAGGTGAACAAGTCATCATGAAACAAACTGCAAGAAAAGTTAGAAGACTGTATCATGATAAAGTAGTCGCTGGCTTTGCTGGTAGTGTTGCAGATGCTTTTACATTATTTGAAAAGTTCGAAGTCAAATTACAAGAATACAGTGGGAATTTGACGAGAGCTGCTGTAGAGCTTGCTCAAGAATGGCGAGGAGATAAAATGCTACGCCAACTTGAAGCGATGTTAATCGTTATGAATGAGACAGATTTATTAGTTGTAAGTGGTACAGGCGAAGTTATCGAACCAGATGATGGTATAATCGCTATTGGTTCTGGCGGTAACTATGCATTAAGTGCTGGAAGAGCGCTTAAGTCATATGCACCACATTTATCAGCTAAAGAGATAGCGGAAGCTTCATTGAATACTGCTGCAGATATTTGTGTGTTTACAAATCATGAAATAAAAGTAGAAGAAATATAAATGGAGGGTTTAAGGTTGTCACAAAATCAATTGAAAATGACACCGCACGACATTGTTGATCGATTAAATGATCATATCATTGGTCAACAAGATGCAAAACGTAAAGTTGCTATTGCACTAAGAAACCGTTATAGACGTAGTTTGTTAGACGATCAACTAAGAAGTGAAATTATACCTAAAAATATTCTTATGATTGGCCCTACTGGTGTAGGTAAGACTGAAATAGCTAGAAGAATGGCTAAGTTAGTTGGAGCACCGTTTGTAAAAGTCGAAGCTACGAAATTTACTGAAGTAGGTTACGTAGGACGCGATGTTGAAAGTATGATTCGAGATTTAGTTGAAGTAGGTCGTCGTATAGTCAAAGAGGAAAAGAAAAAAGAAGTACATGATGACGCTACTAAGAAAGCGAATGAAAAATTAATTAAATTACTTGTACCAAGTATGAAGAAAAAAGCACAAAGTAATGGTAACAACCCACTTGAATCTTTATTTGGCGGCCAATTTCCAAACTTTAACCAACAAGAAGAAGTTGAAGAAGCACCAACTGAAGAAATTAAAACGAAACGTGAAGATATAAAGAATCAATTATCTAACGGTGAATTAGAAGAAGAAATTGTTAAAATCAAAGTAGAACAAGAGCAACAATCTTTAGGCATGATGGGCATGGAAAATAATCCACAAATGCAAGATATGTTAAGTCAAATGATGCCTAAGAAAAAAATAGAACGTAAACTATCAGTTAAAACTGCAAGAAAAATTTTAACTGATGAAATTGCTAACGAATTAATTGATCAAGAATCAGTAAATGAAGAAGCCATCCAGTTAACTGAACAAATGGGCATGGTGTTTATTGATGAAATAGACAAAATTGCAGTTAGTAATAATAATGGTGGGCAAGATGTTTCAAGACAAGGCGTTCAAAGGGATATTCTTCCTATAGTAGAAGGTAGCGTAGTACAAACAAAATATGGTTCTATCAATACAGAGCATATTTTGTTTATCGGGGCTGGGGCATTCCATATGTCTAAACCTAGTGATTTAATACCTGAACTACAAGGTAGATTTCCAATTCGTGTTGAATTAGACAGTTTGACTACTGAAGATTTTGTTAAAATTTTAAAAGAACCAAAACAATCATTACTTGAACAGTACAAAGCGATGTTACAAACTGAATTAGTAACAATCAACTTTACTGATGAAGCTATCAATAGATTAGCTGAAATTGCTTTTCAAGTGAACCAAGAAACAGATAATATTGGCGCAAGAAGACTGCATACAATACTTGAAAAAATGTTAGAAGATCTTTCTTTCGAAGCTTCAAATATGCCAAATGCAGTAGTAGATATTACACCAGAATACGTTAATCAAAAATTAGAATCGATTGCAACAAATAAAGATTTAAGTGCATTTATTCTATAAAAAAGGAGAAAAAATTAAATGAGTTTATTAACAAAAACAAGAGAATTAAATACATTGCTACAAAAGCATAAAGGTATTGCTGTAGATTTTAAAGATATGGCAAAAACTATAAGTGATGTAACAGTTACAAATGTATTTATTGTGTCAAGAAGAGGTAAAATTCTAGGTTCAAGCTTAAATGAATTATTAAGTAACGAGCGTATTATTAAAATGTTAGAAGACAGACACATACCTAAAGAATATACTGATCAATTAATGCATGTTGAACAAACAATGTCTAACATTGATATTGAGAACGTTCTAACTGTATTTCCACCAGAAAACAAAGAACTATTCGTAGATAGCCAAACAACAATCTTCCCTATTTTAGGTGGCGGTGAACGTTTAGGAACATTAGTAGTTGGTCGTGTTTCTCAAGACTTTAATGACAATGACCTTGTTCTTGGTGAATATGCAGCAACTGTAATCGGAATGGAAATTTTAAGAGAAAAACATAACGAAATTGAACAAGAAGCAAGAGATAAAGCAGCTATTACTATGGCAATTAATTCACTTTCTTATTCAGAAAGAGAAGCAATTGAACATATATTCGAAGAACTTGGTGCACCTGAAGGTTTATTAGTAGCTTCAAAAGTTGCTGATAGAGTTGGTATTACAAGATCTGTAATAGTAAATGCATTAAGAAAATTAGAAAGTGCTGGCGTTATTGAATCACGTTCTTTAGGGATGAAAGGTACATTCATTCGAATCAAAAAAGAACGTTTCTTAGATGAATTAGGTTTAAATAAATAAAATACTTGATGAACAGTATAAGATGTGATATATTTAACAACGGCTATAAAAGCCAAATTCACACATATTCACGTAAATTATAGAGTGGTGCAACATATCATGTTGTTTCTATAAAAAGTGTATATGGCGGAATAAAACCAATTAGGAGGAATTATCATGGCAGTTATCTCAATGAAACAATTGCTTGAAGCAGGTGTTCACTTCGGTCACCAAACACGCCGTTGGAACCCAAAAATGAAAAAATATATTTTCACAGAAAGAAACGGTATCTATATTATCGACTTACAAAAAACAGTTAAAAAAGTTGACGAAGCATACAACTTTATTAAATCTGTTTCAGAAGAAGGCGGTAAAGTATTATTCGTAGGTACTAAAAAACAAGCACAAGAGTCAGTTAAAGAAGAAGCTGAACGTGCTGGACATTACTACATTAACCAAAGATGGTTAGGTGGTATCTTAACTAACTACAAAACAATTTCTAAACGTGTAAAACGTATTTCTGAAATCGAAAAAATGGAAGAAGACGGTACATTTGATGTACTACCTAAAAAAGAAGTTGTAGAACTTAAAAAAGAATACAACCGTTTAATCAAATTCTTAGGCGGTATTCGTGATATGAAATCAATGCCTCAAGCATTATTCGTAGTTGACCCTCGTAAAGAGCGTAACGCGATTGCTGAAGCACGTAAATTACACATTCCAATCGTTGGTATTGTTGATACAAACTGTGATCCAGATGAAATCGATTATGTTATCCCTGCAAACGATGATGCTATTCGTGCTGTTAAATTGTTAACTGGTAAAATGGCTGACGCTATTTTAGAAGGTCAACAAGGCGTTTCAAATGAAGATGTAGCTGAAGAGCAAAACATCGACTTAAAAGAAACAGAACAAGCACCTAAAGAAGAATCAACTGAAACTACTGAAGCATAATTTCAAAAAGGTGATAAGGTTCTATAACTTATCACCTTTTTTTAGAAAGATTTACTATAAACAACTTATTACTTATATAAATGGAGGAATTAGATTATGGCTATTTCAGCTAAACTTGTCAAAGAACTACGTGAAAAAACTGGCGCAGGTATGATGGACTGTAAAAAAGCTTTAACAGAAACTGATGGTGACATCGACAAAGCGGTAGATTACTTACGTGAAAAAGGTATTGCTAAAGCTGCTAAAAAAGCAGACCGTATTGCTGCTGAAGGTACAACTTATGTTGCTTCTAAAGGTAACGATGCTGTAATTCTTGAATTAAACGCAGAAACAGATTTCGTTGCTCGTAACGAAGGTTTCCAAAACTTAGTTAAAGAAATGGCAGATCATATTCTTGAAGTTAAACCAGCTGATGTTGAAGAATTAAATGCTTCTAAATTAGCAAATGGACAAACTGTTGACGAAAGAATGAACGAAGCAATTTCTACTATTGGTGAAAAATTAACATTACGTAGATTCACTTTAAAAACTAAAACTGACAACGATTCATTCGGTGAGTACTTACACATGGCTGGACGTATCGGTGTGTTAACTGTTGTTGAAGGTTCAACTAATGCTGATGCAGCTAAAGACGTTGCTATGCACATTGCTGCATTAAATCCTAAATTTGTTTCTCGTGACCAAGTTTCAGAAGAAGAATTAGCTCACGAAAAAGAAATTCTTAAACAACAAGCTTTAAATGAAGGTAAACCTGAAAATATCGTTGAAAAAATGGTTGAAGGTAGAATGCGTAAATATTTAGAAGAAATCTGTGCTGTAGACCAAGCATTCGTTAAAAATCCAGACCAAACTGTTGCTGAATTCTTAAAAACAGAAGGTGGCGTGCTTGTAGATTTCGTTCGTTACGAAGTTGGGGAAGGTATCGAGAAACGTTCTGATAACTTTGCTGATGAAGTAAAAGGACAAATGAAAGGCAACTAAGTTTGCTTTTTAGAAAGAAGACACGTCTTGTGTCTTCTTTCGTTATATATAAAGACCTAATTATAAGCATAGAGAGGGATCAAGATGACTAAGAATTCTAAATATAATCGCGTCGTTCTAAAACTAAGCGGAGAAGCTTTAGCCGGTGATTCAGGCTTTGGTATCAACCCAGTAGTGATAAAAAGTATAGCACAACAAGTGTCGGAAGTTGCTCAAATGGACTGTGAAGTTGCAGTTATCGTTGGTGGCGGAAACATTTGGAGAGGTAAAACAGGAAGCGATTTAGGTATGGATCGTGGTACTGCAGATTATATGGGCATGTTAGCCACAGTAATGAATGCTTTAGCATTACAAGATAGTTTAGAACAATTAGAATGTGATACTCGTGTATTAACTTCAATTGAAATGAAACAAGTTGCAGAACCATATATTAGAAGACGCGCAATTCGTCACTTAGAGAAAAATAGAGTGGTTATATTTGCAGCAGGAATTGGTAATCCATATTTCTCTACAGATACAACTGCAGCTTTAAGAGCAGCTGAAGTAGAAGCTGATGTTATCTTAATGGGTAAAAATAACGTAGATGGCGTTTATTCTGCTGACCCGAAAGTAGATCCTAATGCAGAAAAATATGAAAGATTAACATATATTCAAATGTTACAAGAAGGATTACAAGTAATGGATTCAACAGCTTCATCGTTCTGTATGGACAATGATATCCCACTTGTTGTATTCTCAATTATGGAAGAAGGAAATATTAAACGTGCTGTTCAAGGTGAAGAAATCGGTACGATTATTACAAAATAAACATGAGGTGTAATTCCATGGCAGATGTTATTCAAGAAACAAAGTCAAAAATGACAAAAACAATTGAAAGTTTTAGTAGAGATTTAGCTTCAATAAGAACTGGTCATGCAAATGCGAATCTTTTAGAAAGAGTTAATGTTGAGTATTATGGTGTACCAACACCAATTCAACAATTAGCTGGTATTTCAGTACCAGAAGCTCGTTTACTTGTCGTGCAACCTTACGATAAATCTTCAGTTGAAGATGTTCTTAAAGCGATTAATGCAGCAAATCTTGGTGTTAATCCAACAAGTGATGGTACAATCATTAGAATTTCAGTACCAGCATTAACAGAAGAACGTAGAAAAGAATTAGTGAAAGAAGCTAAAAAAGAAGCAGAAAGTGCTAAAGTAGCAATTCGTAACGTTCGTCGTGACTCAAATGAAGATTTGAAGAAACAAGAAAAGAATGGCGATATTACTGAAGATGACTTAAGAAGTCAAACAGATGAAGTTCAAGATATTACGAACGATTTCATCAAACAGATAGATGATTTAACTGCACAAAAAGAAAATGACATTTTGGAAGTTTAAAGATAAGAACTGTACCAAATCATACTTTGGTACGGTTTTTTTCTTTATGTACACAGAACCGTTCTTTTTGTGATAAAATGTATTACGATATGTTTAATTAATTATACATATAAATTCGCGTTTGTTTGATGGAGGACGCTATGATAAAAAAGTTTATAAAGCAAAAACAACAAATAAATAATCAAGACATTGAATTAACAGTCCCTGAACATATAGCAATAATTATGGATGGTAACGGTAGATGGGCTAAGAATAGAAAAATGCCTCGAGTTAAAGGGCACTATGAGGGTATGCAAACAGTTAAAAAAATCACACGTAAAGCAAATGATTTAGGTGTGAAATATTTGACTCTATACGCTTTTTCTACGGAAAATTGGTCAAGACCAAAAGATGAAGTGAAATATTTAATGAAACTTCCTGTTGATTTCCTTAAAACGTTCTTGCCTGAACTCATCGAGAAAAATGTTAAAGTTACGACAATTGGTTTTACAGAGGCTTTGCCGAAGCATACTAAAAATGCTATTGAAGAAGCTATCGAAAAAACTAAAGATAATACAGGATTAAATCTTGTATTTGCATTGAATTATGGTGGTAGAGCTGAAATTCTAAATGCAGTTAAAGAACTTTATCATGAAGTCGAACAGGGTCATTTATCTATTGATGAAGTATGTGAAGATAATTTGAAAAAACATTTATTTACTTCTGATATACCAGATCCTGAATTGCTTATACGTACTTCAGGAGAAGAAAGATTGAGTAATTTCTTAATTTGGCAATCATCATATAGTGAATTTATCTTTACTAAAACATTGTGGCCAGATTTTGATGAACAATCTTTAATAGACTGTTTGAAAATTTATCAGTCGAGACAACGTAGATTTGGTGGGCTGTAAAGGAGATAAAAATGAAGACGAGAACAATATCTGCAATCGTTGCAATGGCTGTATTTCTTCCAATCGTAATATATGGGGGATTACCTGTCATCGCATTAGCGTATCTACTTGCGATTATTGCATTAAAAGAAATTTTAAATATGAATAATTTATCGATTGTTTCTATACCAGGTTTTTTGTCTGTTATTTCACTATGCATTATTTTATTACCTCAAGAACTGATTAATAACGATATACGTATACAGTTACAATTATTAATCATTATGAGTTTCTTAATGTTGAGTTATACAGTCATGTCTAAAAATAGATTTAACTTCATGGATGCATCTTTTTGCGTTATGTCAGTTACATATATTGGTATAGGTTTTATGTATTTTTATGAAACGAGAGAACATGGCTTACAATTTATCTTATTTGCATTACTATTAGTGTGGTTAACTGATACTGGTGCATATATATTTGGTAGATTATTTGGTAAGCATAAATTATGGCCATTAATTAGTCCTAATAAGACGATAGAAGGTTTTATTGGTGGTATTTTCTCGAGCTTAATAGTAGCGGTTATTTTTGGACAATCATTTAATATGGATGTATCATTATGGTTATTAATTCCATTAACAATGCTATTAAGTATGTTTGGTCAATTAGGTGACCTTGTAGAATCAGGATTAAAAAGACATTTTGGTGTTAAAGATTCAGGGAATATAATGCCAGGACACGGTGGTATACTAGACAGGTTTGATAGTTTTATCTTTGTGTTACCATTGTTAAATCTTTTCTTATTTCAATTGTAAATTGGGGTGAAATCTATGAAGAATATTGCTATTTTAGGAGCAAGTGGGTCAGTGGGACAACAAGCATTAGATGTTATAAGAGAACACAACTCACAGTTTAATTTAGTGGCATTATCAGTAGGGAAAAATATTGCATATGCTCAAAATATAATAGAAGAATTTCATCCAGAGCTCGTATCTGTACAACATGAAGAAGACATGGATAAACTTAAACATCTAGATGTAGATCTCGTACATGGCGAAGAGGGATTATTAGCTGTTGCGACATATTCTAACGCTGATTTGCTATTGAATTCTATATTAGGAAGTATTGGATTACGACCTACTATGGCTGCAATTGATGCAGGTAAAGATATTGCTTTAGCTAATAAAGAAACATTAGTAGTCGCTGGTGAGCTTGTAATGGAAAAAGCTAAAGAAAAAAATGTAAAGATATTGCCCGTAGATTCTGAGCACTCAGCAATTTTTCAATGTTTAAATGGTGAACACCAAAAAGATATAAACAAGTTAATTATCACTGCTAGTGGAGGTTCATTTAGAGACTTAAAACGAGCAGATTTGAAAAATGTAACACTTGAAGATGCTTTAAATCACCCTAATTGGTCAATGGGTCAAAAAATTACGATTGATTCTGCAACTATGATGAATAAAGGATTAGAAGTGATTGAAGCTAAATGGTTATTTGATTTGAATATTGATCAAATTGAAACGGTTTTACATAAAGAGAGTATTATTCATTCTATGGTTGAATTTAACGACACAAGTGTAATTGCACAGTTAGGTACTCCAGATATGAGAACACCTATACAGTATGCATTTACATACCCAAAACGAGCATTTAGAGATGCTGAAAGACTCAATTTAGCTCAAATAGGACAATTGAACTTTAAGGAAATGGATTTTAATCGATTTAAATGTATACACTTTGCTTATGAAGCTATTAAAATAGGGGGCACGATGCCTGTTGTATTAAATGCTGTAAATGAAGTGGCGGTTCACAAATTTTTGAATAATGAAATATCATTTTTAAAAATTGAAGATATGATTGAGGAAGCAATGAAAGAACATGAAGTTATAGAGCATCCAGATTTAGAAACAATTTTAAAAATTGATGCAGCTTATAAATCTAAGGATTACGGGGTGTAAGCGTGATTTATACAATTTTAGCATTTATCTTTGTCTTTGGTCTTTTAGTTACTGTACATGAGTATGGACACATGTTTTTTGCAAAAAGAGCTGGTATTATGTGTCCGGAATTTGCTATAGGTATGGGGCCGAAAATTTACTCATATAAGAAAAATGAAACACTTTATACAATTAGATTACTGCCAGTTGGTGGATATGTCAGAATGGCAGGCGATGGTTTAGAACAAAACCCTTTAACACCTGGTATGCATATAGCAATTAAATTGAATGACCATAATGAAATAACACATGTAATTATGGATGATCAACATAAATTTCAACAAATTGAGCATTTAGAAATTAAAGATAGTGATTTTGAAGATGAAATCTACATCGAAGGCATTACTGCCAGTGATGATGAAAGACACCATTTCAAATTAGCGAGAGAGGCTTATTTTGTTCAAGGTGGAGACTTAATTCAAATCGCACCAAAGGATAGACAATTAATGTCTAAAAAGCCTTATCAAAGATTTCTTACTTTATTTGCAGGGCCTCTGTTTAACTTTATTCTTGCACTTGTAATATTCGTAGGACTAGCTTATTGGAACGGCGTACCAACAAATGATCCAGTATTTGGAGATTTACAAGATGGTGCTCCAGCACAAACAGCAGGTATTAAAAAAGGCGATGAAATTAAATCAGTTGATGGTAAAAAAATAAATGAATTCACTGATATACAGCCTATTTTTAAAGAGAAGAAAACAGAACCCGTCGAAATAAAAGTGGATCGAGATGGAAAAGAAAAGACTTTCAAAGTTGCGGCTAAGAAAGATACACAAGAAGTAAGTAAAGGTAAATATGAAACAAGATACATTATTGGTGTAGCACAACCGACAGAACATACAGTATTTGGACCATTATTAGCTGGAATTGAAAAGACTATCGTAGCTGGTCAAGTAATCTTCCAAGCTGTACTAAGTTTAATTGGCAGCATCTTTACGGGTGGTTTCTCGTTTGATATGTTAAATGGTCCAGTTGGTATATATAGTAATGTTGATACAGTGGTGAAACAAGGTTTTGAAACATTAATGGGCTTCACTGCATTGTTAAGTGTGAATTTAGGTATTATGAATTTATTACCAATTCCAGCTTTAGATGGTGGTAGACTATTATTTGTAATTTATGAAATGATATTTAGAAGACCAATTAATAAGAAAGCAGAAATGGTTATGCTTTCAATTGGTGCTGTATTTTTAATATTTGTAATGATTATGGTTACATGGAATGATATTCAACGTTACTTCATGTAATTTATAGGAGGAAACTTATGAAACAGTCTAAAATATTTATACCAACATTAAGAGAAGTTCCTGCAGAAGCGGAATCTATTAGTCATAAACTTTTATTAAAGTCAGGTATGATTAAACAAAATGCGCGTGGTATTTATAGTTATTTACCAACAGCTAAGCGTGTACTTAATAAAATTGAACAAATCGTTCGTGAAGAAATGGAAGTCATTGATGGTGTTGAAGTATTAATGCCTGTATTACAACAAGCAGAATTATGGAAAGAATCAGGTAGATGGGACGCTTATGGTCCTGAACTAATGAGACTACAAGATCGTAACAAACGTGATTTTAGTCTTGGTCCTACTCATGAAGAAGTTGTGACTTCACTTGTACGAGATGAATTAAAATCATACAAACGATTACCAATAACATTATTCCAAATACAAACTAAATTTAGAGATGAGCAGCGTCCAAGATTCGGACTATTACGTGGCCGTGAATTTATTATGAAAGATGCGTATTCTTTCCATGCTGATGAATCTTCTTTAGATGAGACATATCATGATATGTATAACGCTTATCATAAAATTTTCACAAGAGTTGGTTTGAACTTTAGACCTGTATTAGCAGACTCAGGTGCTATTGGTGGAGACCATACACATGAATTTATGGCGCTAGCAGAAATTGGTGAAGATACAATAGTTTATAGTGAAACGAGTGATTTTGCTGCAAATATTGAAAAAGCAGAAGTGGCATATACTCCAAATCATGAACATACTTCTTTGAAAGATTTAGAAAAGATTGAAACGCCAAATGTTACAACAGCTCAAGCTTTAGCTGATTTCTTAAATGTAACAGTTGATAAAATTATTAAATCTATGATCATAAAAGTTGAAGATGAATATGTCATGATACTTATTAGAGGACATCATGAAGTAAATGATGTTAAATTAAAATCTTATTTCAAAACTGAAAATATCGAGATGGCTAATGATAATGAGATTGAAAATATTTTAAATGCAAAGCCTGGTAGTTTAGGACCTGTAAATGTAGATCAAATTAAGATATATGCTGATAATTTTGTTCAAGATATCAATAATTTAGCAGTTGGAGCAAATGATAATGGCTTCCATTATTTAAATGCTAATGTGGACAGAGATTTTAAAATTGAAGCATATGGCGATTTTAGATTTATTTTAGAAGGTGAAGCATTACCTGACAATTTAGGAAAAGCTAAATTTGCTGAAGGTATTGAAGTTGGACAAGTATTTAAACTTGGAACGAAATATTCTGAAAGTATGAATGCTACATTTTTAGATGAACAAGGAAAAGCGAAACCTTTAATTATGGGTTGCTATGGTGTTGGTATTTCAAGAACATTAGCAGCTGTTATAGAGCAACATCATGATGACAAAGGGATTATTTGGCCAAAAGCTATCTCACCTTATGAAGTGCATTTAATTGCAATTAATCCTAAAAAAGATGATCAAAAAGAACTTGCAGAACAACTTTATAGTCAATTGAAAAATCAATATGACGTGTTATATGATGATCGTAAAGAAAGTGCTGGGGTTAAATTTAACGATGCAGATTTAATTGGCTTGCCAGTACGTGTTATGGTTGGTAAAAAAGCAGCTGAAGGAATCGTTGAGGTAAAACGTCGCGATAATTCAGAAAGTCAAGAAGTGCATATTGATGAATTAAATGATGTATTATCATCATTTTACAATGCAGTGAAATAGACTGATAAAAACAATTAATTCTGATATAATATAAGATATTTAAAGAGGCTATTTTTAGATTAGCCTCTTTTTCATTTTGATGAAGGTGGTCGTATAAGTGTCAATGACAGGGAAAGAGAAATTCCAAACGCTTCTCACACAGATGAACATTACAGATGAACTTGATAATAGTATTGTTGAACAAGGTGAATTAACAAGAATTGATGTATCTCAAGCTAAAAGATTGTGGCATTTCTACATCAAATTACCGCAATACTTATCAAGCGAAATGTATCTTGTTTTTACGAATCAACTAAAATCTGCTTTTCAAAGTATTGCAGAAGTTGATTGGACAATTGAAGTGGCTAATAAAGAACAAATAGATGAGCATATTCTAAAATATATGCCACATTGTATCGATGGTACGGATTTAAGTGATAAAGTTAAACATCAATTAAAACAAAAACCAATTATTTTTGCTGAAGAAGTAGTGAAAGTTCAAGTTAATAATGATATTGAGCGCGACTATTTTGATAAAAGGGTTAACGGTTCATTAGTTAAAGCATTGCAAAAATGTGGTTTTCAAATAAATCGTGTCATTTTTGAAACAATGGATAATGAAGAACAAATGAAGAGAGAGCTAGAGTCATTCGAAGCTCATATACAACAAGAAGATGAAGAAGCAGCTCGAATTGCATCTGAGAAAATGGAAAAAATGAAAAAAGAAAAAGCTGAATCTGGTGATAATGAAAATGCAGTGTCACGATGTCAAATTGGTAAAGATATTCCAGTTGATTCAATCCGTAAAATTGAAGAAATTATAGAAGAAGAATACAAAGTAGCACTAGAAGGTGTTATTTTTGATATTGAAATGAAAGAATTAAAAAGTGGTAGACATATTGTTACACTTAAAATTACTGACTATACGGATTCACTGATTCTTAAAATGTTCACTAGAAAAGGTAAAGATGATTTAGAACATTTTAAAGCTTTAAAAGTTGGTGCTTGGGTTAGAGCACAAGGAAGAATTGAACAAGACCAATTTATTCGTGATTTAGTAATGATGATGACTGATATTCACGAAATTAAGAAATCACCGAAACTAGATAAAGCCCCAGATAAAAGGGTAGAATTTCATCTGCATACATCAATGAGTCAAATGGATGGTATTAGTCATATTGGAAAGTATGTTGAACAAGCTGCAAAGTGGGGACATAAAGCTATTGCGATAACTGATCATAACGGTGTACAAGGGTATCCTGATGCTCATGCTGCTGCTATGAAAAATGATATTAAAATGATTTATGGAATGGAAGGTATGTTAGTGGACGATGGTGTTCCAATTGCATATAAACCACAGGATATACCTCTTAAAACAGCTACATATATCGTATTTGACGTGGAGACAACAGGACTATCAAGTCAATATGACCAAATTATAGAATTAGCAGCTGTAAAAGTAAGGAATGGAGAAGTCATTGATACTTTCGAACGCTTTTCTGATCCGGGTGTACGTTTATCAGAAATAATTAAAAACTTAACAGGTATCACGGATGAAATGTTACAA
Organism: Mammaliicoccus fleurettii; assembly: GCF_002018435.1. Classification (NCBI taxonomy): domain Bacteria; kingdom Bacillati; phylum Bacillota; class Bacilli; order Caryophanales; family Staphylococcaceae; genus Mammaliicoccus; species Mammaliicoccus fleurettii. Next base: position 86,559 of record NZ_MWJM01000001.1, read on the forward strand.
GGACAGCCGGATATTAAAACAGTATTAAGTGAATTTCATGAGTGGGTTGGAGATGCAATATATATTGCCCATAACGCTTCATTCGATATGGGCTTTATAGACACGGGCTTTGAAAGAATAGGTATTGGTGCTACTACAAATGCTGTAATCGATACATTAGAATTATCTCGTACAGTTAATACTGAATATGGTAAGCATGGCTTGAATTTCTTAGCGAAAAAATATGGAGTAGAACTTACTCAACACCATAGAGCGATATATGATGCTGAAACTACAGCTCATATATTCATTAAAATGCTGAAACAATTAGAAGAATTAGGTGTACATAATCACAATCAAATTAATGAACATTTATCTAACGATGAAGCTTATAAACGAGCAAGACCGTCTCATGTTACATTGATTGTTCAAAATCAAGTAGGATTAAAAAATCTATTTAAAATTGTAAGTGCATCATTAGTTGATTACTACTATCGTACGCCGCGTATACCACGTTCATTGTTAAATAAGCACCGTGAAGGTATTCTAGTTGGAAGCGCATGTGATGAAGGTGAAGTATTTACAACTGTCATGCAGAAAGACCAAGATGAAGTTGAAAAAGTTGCCAAATATTATGATTATATAGAAGTTCAACCTAAGAGTTTATATCAAGATTTAATTGATAGAGAACTTATTAAAGACAATGAAACAATGGAAGAAATTTATTCTCGTATATTGAGCGTTGGTGAAAAACTGGATATCCCAGTTATCGCAACAGGAAATGCACATTATTTAAATGAGCATGATGCTGTAGCTAGAAAAATACTGATTGCAGCTCAACCTGGTAATCCACTTAATAGACAAACGTTACCAAAAGCACACTTTAGAACGACAGATGAAATGTTAGATGAATTCCACTTTTTAGGTGAAGAAAAAGCATATGAAATCGTAGTAAAAAATACAAACGAACTTGCTGACCGACTAGAAACAGTCGTTCCAATTAGGGATGAATTATATACGCCTAACATGGAAGGTGCAAACGAAGAAATTCGTGAAATGAGTTATGTTAATGCTAAAAATTTATACGGTGAAGAACTGCCTCAAATTGTTATTGATAGACTAGAAAAAGAACTTGAAAGTATTATTGGTAATGGATTTGCAGTTATTTATTTAATTTCACAAAGATTGGTTAAGAAATCTCTTAATGATGGATATTTAGTAGGATCACGTGGTTCTGTCGGTTCTAGTTTTGTTGCTACAATGACCGAAATTACAGAGGTTAATCCATTGCCACCTCACTACATCTGTCCATCTTGTAAAGAAAGTCACTTCTTTAATGATGGTTCTGTCGGTTCTGGATTTGACTTGCCTGATAAACAATGTGAAAAATGTCATGTAGATATGATAAAAGAAGGACAAGATATTCCTTTCGAAACATTCTTAGGCTTTAAAGGTGATAAAGTACCAGATATTGACTTGAACTTTAGTGGTGAGTATCAACCTATTGCACATAATTATACGAAAGAACTTTTCGGTGAAGATAAAGTATTTAGAGCAGGAACAATTGGTACTGTAGCTGAAAAAACAGCATTCGGTTATGTGAAAGGATATTTGAATGATCAAGGTATTCATAAGCGTGCAGCTGAAGTTGATAGATTGGTGAAAGGCTGTACCGGTGTTAAACGAACAACCGGTCAACATCCAGGTGGTATTATTGTTGTACCTGATTACATGGATATATACGACTTTACACCGATACAATTTCCAGCAGATGATCAGAAATCAGCATGGAAAACGACTCACTTTGATTTCCATTCTATTCACGATAATATTCTGAAGCTTGATATTTTAGGACATGATGATCCTACTATGATCAGAATGCTTCAAGATTTATCAGGAATTGATCCAAAGACTATTCCAGTAGATGATAAAGAAACTATGAAAATATTTAGTACACCAGAATCATTAGGTGTTACAGAAGAAGATATTTTATGTAAGACTGGAACATTCGGTGTACCAGAATTTGGTACTGGTTTCGTAAGACAAATGCTTGAAGATACTAAACCAACGACGTTTTCAGAACTCGTTCAAATATCAGGATTATCACATGGTACGGACGTATGGTTAGGAAACGCGCAAGAATTAATTAAAACTGGTACGTGTGACTTATCAAGTGTTATTGGTTGTCGTGATGATATTATGGTTTATTTAATGTATAACGGTTTAGAACCTTCACTTGCCTTTAAAATCATGGAAGCGGTACGTAAAGGTAAAGGTTTAACTGATGAATTTGAAGAAGCAATGAAAGAAAATGAAGTGCCGGATTGGTATTTAGATTCATGTAAGAAAATTAAATACATGTTCCCTAAAGCACATGCTGCAGCATACGTATTAATGGCATTAAGAATCGCTTACTTCAAAGTTCACTATCCATTGTATTATTACGCAAGTTACTTTACAGTACGTGCAACAGACTTTGATTTAAAAGTCATGACTAAAGATAAAGAATCTATTAAATCTGCAATTAAAGAGTATTACAGTAGATTCCATGAATTAGCTAAAAAAGAAAAAGATGTATTAACAGTATTAGAAATTGCGAATGAAATGGCTCATCGTGGATTTAAATTATTACCGGTAAGTTTAGAAAAAAGTGATGCATTTGAATTCAAAATTGAAGGTGACACTTTAATCCCTCCATTTATCGCAGTTCCAGGACTGGGTGAGAATGTAGCTAAACGTATCGTTGAAACGAGACAAGAAGGGCCATTTTTAGCTAAAGAAGATCTTAATAAAAAGGCTGGAGTTTCGCAAAAAATCATAGATTATTTGGATGAACTTGGTTCACTTCCAAATATGCCAGATAAAGCTCAGCTTTCTATTTTTGATTTGTAACGTATATCCTTGAGCATAGCGCCATTATGTGATATACTATTATTGCTTAAAATAATACTCTGACGTTGAAAGAGTGGGACATTTCCCGCTCTTTTCTGTTTGTATTAAGAGGGAGGTCATTATGAGTAAAGTTGCAGCAAACGTTGAGGAAATCATTCAACCAATACTTGAAGAATTAAATTATGAACTTGTAGATGTCGAATATGTTAAAGAAGGACCAGACTATTATCTACGTATTGCAATTGATAAAGACGGTGGCGTTGATTTAAACGACTGCACAATTGCCTCTGAAAAGATTAGTGAAGTTATGGACAAAGAAGATCCAATTAAAGAACCGTATTTCATGGATGTATCATCTCCAGGAGCGGAACGTCCATTAAAAAAAGAAAAAGACTATCTGAATGCAATTGATCAACCTGTATTTATTTCATTATATGAACCTATTGAAGGGGATAAAGAATGGTTAGGTGTTTTAAAAGAAGTTACTGAAGAATCGATTTTGCTTGAAGTGAAAATAAAAACAAGAACTAAAAATGTCACGTTGCCTCGCAAAAAAATAGCAAAAGCACGTCGATCAGTAATTTTATAATATAAAGGAGGATACATTGTGAAAGGTAATGAATTATTACTTGCAATTGAATACCTTGAGAAGGAAAAAAGAATACCACGTGAGGTATTAATAGATGCAATTGAAGCAGCATTGATTACTGCTTATAAAAAAAATTATGACAGTGCTAAAAATGTTAGAATAGAATTAAATCTTGACGAAGGAACTTATAGAGTTATTTCTAGAAAAGACGTTGTCGAAGATGTTGAAGATTACAGAGACCAAGTAGCTTTAGATACAGCTCTTTTAACGAACCCAGCATACGAAATTGGTGATGTCTTTGAAGAAGATGTTACACCTAAAGATTTTGGCCGTGTTGGTGCACAAGCTGCTAAACAAGCAGTAATGCAACGTTTAAGAGATGCAGAACGAGGCATTCTTTATGATGAATTTATTGATAAAGAAGATGATATCGTAACAGGTGTTATTGATAGAGTCGATCATCGTTATGTATATGTTAATTTAGGTCGTACTGAAGCAGTTCTTTCAGAAGCTGAAAGAAGTCCAAATGAACAATACTTACCAAATGAACGTATTAAAGTTTATGTAAATAAAGTTGAGCAAACTACTAAAGGACCTCAAATCTTTGTTTCACGTACACATCCTGGCTTATTAAAACGTTTGTTTGAGCAAGAAGTACCTGAAATTTATGATGGTACAGTTATTGTTAAATCAGTAGCACGTGAAGCGGGTGACCGTTCTAAAATAAGTGTTACTTCTGAAAACGGAGATATCGATGCAGTTGGTGCTTGTGTTGGTGCTAAAGGTGTTCGTGTTGAAGCTGTAGTTAATGAACTAGGCGGAGAAAAAATCGATATTGTCGAATGGGATGAAGATCCAAAAGTATTTGTAAGAAATGCATTGAGCCCTTCTCAAGTTGTAGAAGTTATTGTTGATGAAGCTAATCAATCAACTACTGTAGTTGTACCAGATTATCAATTGTCATTAGCGATTGGTAAACGTGGTCAAAATGCTCGTCTTGCAGCAAAATTAACTGGTTGGAAGATTGACATCAAATCAGAAACTGATGCAAAAGAAGCAGGCATTATTTCAACTGAAGAATCATAAGGTAGGTGCTTTTATCATGAAACAGAAAAAGATACCAATGCGTAAATGTATACTTTCAAATGAAATGAAACCAAAAAATGATATGATTCGAGTAGTTAAAAATAAAGCTGACGAAATTAAAGCTGACGCAACTGGTAAAGCACCAGGACGTGGCGCATATGTTTCTAAAGATCTAGACGTTGTTGAAACAGCACAGCAACAAGGTAAATTAGAACGATATTTCGGAAGCGATAAAGAAACACTCGAACCTGTATATAAAGAAATTATTCGTTTAATATATCGTGAGCGTATACCTAAATGAGTATAGATAAGAAAGACCAAATTTTGAACCTTCTCGGTCTAGCAACAAGAGCTAGAAAGATTAAAACAGGGGAAGAAATTGTTATAAGTGAAATGAGAAGAGGCAATGTAAAACTTGTCATACTATCAGAAGATGCTGCAGCAAATGTTACAAAAACAATAAAAAATAAATGTGCAACTTATCATGTAACACTTTTAACTTTTGCTACACGCTTTGAATTAGGCTACGCAATTGGAAAAGAAAGCAGAGTGGTGTTGGGCATAACTGACATTGGATTTAGCAAAAAGCTAAAAACGATGATTCATGATTTTCATGAGGAGTGAGTATATGAGTAAAAAAAGAATATATGAGTATGCAAAAGAAATCAATTTAAAGAGTAAAGATATAATTGATGAGTTAAAGAAAAATAATATAGAAGTATCAAATCACATGCAAGCATTAGAGGAGAACGACATTAAAATTTTAGATAAAGCATTCAAAAAGCAAGAAACAGCTAAAAAAGAACAACCAACTACTCACGCAAATACTAGCAAAACAAATAACAAGCCAAACAACAACAAACCAAATAATAATCAACAAAAGAATAATAAAAATAAGAAGCAAAATAACAAAAAGCAAAATAATCAACAACAGCAACAACAACAACCTAAAGAAGTAGTTCAAGAATCACCATCTTTAATTACTTATGAAGAAGGCATCACTGTTGGTGAATTAGCTGATAAAATTAATAAAGATGCTTCTGAAATTATTAAAAAATTATTCTTACTTGGTGTAGTAGCTAATATTAACCAAGGTTTAGATACTGAAACAGTTGAATTGATCTGTGCTGATTATGAAATCGAAGCAGAGTTAGAAATTCATGTTGATGAAACTGACTTAGAAAATTACTTTGAAACTGAAGACGAAAATGATGAAAGTTTAATTGAAAGACCAGCAGTTGTTACAATCATGGGACACGTTGACCACGGTAAAACAACGCTATTAGACTCAATTCGTCATACTCGTGTAACAGCTGGAGAAGCTGGCGGTATTACTCAACATATTGGTGCTTATCAAATAGAAAATAATAACAAAAAAATTACTTTCTTAGATACTCCAGGACATGCTGCATTTACAACAATGAGAGCACGTGGAGCTCAAGTAACTGATATTACAGTACTTGTAGTAGCTGCTGATGATGGTGTTATGCCTCAAACAATTGAAGCGATTAACCATGCAAAAGCTGCTGAAGTACCTATTATTGTAGCTGTAAACAAAGTTGACAAACCAACAGCAAATCCTGATCGTGTTATGCAAGAATTAGGAGAGTATGGTTTATACCCTGAAGATTGGGGTGGCGATACAATCTTTGTTCAACTATCTGCAATTCAAGGTGATGGAATCGATGATTTACTAGAAATGATCGGACTTGTTTCTGAAGTCGAAGAATTAAAAGCCAAAACTGACCGTGCAGCAGTTGGTACAGTTATTGAAGCAGAGTTAGATAAATCACGTGGACCTGCAGCGTCTCTATTAGTACAAAATGGTACTTTAGAAGTTGGAGATTCATTAGTAGTAGGTAACACATATGGTCGTGTACGTGCTATGGTAAGTGATTTAGGTAAACGTATTAAAACAGCTGGCCCATCTACGCCTGTTGAAATTACTGGTTTACATGATGTACCTCAAGCTGGAGATCGTTTTGTAGTATTTAAAAACGAAAAAGAAGCTCGTCAAATCGGTGAAAGACGTCAACAAGAAAATATTCTAAAACAACGTCAAGATAGTAAGAGTGTTTCTTTAGATAACTTGTTTGAACAAATGAAACAAGGTGAAATGAAAGACTTAAATATTATTATTAAAGGTGATGTACAAGGTTCAGTAGAAGCTTTAGCAGCATCATTAATGAAAATTGATGTAGAAGGTGTTAACGTACGTATAATTCATACAGCAGTTGGTGCTATCAATGCATCAGACGTTACACTTGCAGCAGCATCAAACGGTATAATAATTGGATTTAACGTAAGACCTGATGCAGGTGCAAAACGTGCCGCTGAAGAAGAAAACGTAGATATGAGATTACACCGTATTATTTATAAAGTAATCGAAGAAATTGAATCAGCAATGAAAGGATTATTAGATCCTGAATATGAAGAACAAGTAATTGGACAAGCAGAAGTGCGTCAAACTTTCAAAGTATCTAAAGTAGGTACAATTGCAGGTAGTTACGTAACTGAAGGTAAAATTACGAGAGATTCAAGTGTCCGTATAATACGTGACGGTATCGTTATCTTTGAAGGTGAATTAGATACATTAAAACGTTTCAAAGATGACGCTAAAGAAGTAGCAACAGGATACGAATGTGGTATCACAATTGAGAAATTCAACGATATTAAAGAAGGCGACATATTTGAAGCTTTCAAAATGGTTGAAATCGAAAGAAAATAATATTTAATATTAAGTTGAGGCTGAGACAATTAATTTGTCCCAGCCTCATTTTTTTATTGGATATGAGCTGAATCGCCCGATATCTCTGAAGTCTTCGTGCGTTTTGACTTGATTTTAATCTAAAATCTATATAGATGCTAATCTATTAAGAGGAATGGGGGAGAGTTTATGGATTATAAAGTACTATCAATATTATTAAAGACAATATCTGATTCAAATCGTTTAGAAATTATAGATTTACTATCATGTGGTGAACTTTGTGCTTGTGATTTATTAGAACATTTTCAGTTTTCTCAACCAACTTTAAGCCATCATATGAAGTCTCTTGTTAACAGTAATTTGATCTTTACTAGAAAAGAAGGTAATAAAAGAATGTATCGTTTAAATACAGAATTATTTAATGAGTTAAACAATCAACTTCAAAGCATCTATCACAATAGTGAATCTTGTATTTGTAACTCTATGGAGCCAGGAGTGTGCAAAGCATGACTATATTAGCGATATTGATTTTTGTAATAACTCTAATATTTGTTATATGGCAACCTAAAGGCTTGGATATCGGTATAACAGCACTAATAGGAGCTATCATCTCCATTATAACGGGAGTGGTTAGTTTTTCTGATGTAATAGAAGTGACCGGCATTGTATGGAATTTAACATTAACATTTGTGGCAGTTATTCTAATTTCTCTTATTCTAGATGAAATTGGCTTCTTTGAATGGTCAGCTATACATATGGTAAAAGCATCTAATGGTAATGGATTGAAAATGTTTATATATATTATGTTATTAGGTTCTGTTGTTGCAGCATTTTTCTCTAACGATGGGGCTGCACTTATATTAACACCGATTGTATTAGCGATGGTCCGTAATTTAGGGTTTAATAAAAAGATTATATTCCCGTTTATCATTGCGAGTGGATTTATAGCAGATACGACTTCACTACCATTAATCGTAAGTAATTTAGTTAATATCGTTTCAGCCGATTATTTTAATATTGGCTTTGTAGAATACTTCACGCGTATGATTATTCCTAACATATTTTCTTTAGTTGCAAGTATTCTTGTATTATGGTTGTTGTTCAAATCATCAATTCCAAGAACTTTTGATGCAAGTCATATTAAAAATCCTAGAACTGCAATTAAAGATGAAAGACTCTTTTATATTTCTTGGGTAGTGTTAGCGATATTATTAATAGGATATTTAATTAGCGAATTTGTTCATATACCTGTATCGATTATTGCTGGTATAATTGCAATAATATTTATATTACTTGCACGAAAATCAAAAGCTGTAAATACAAAAGCAGTAATTAAAGGTGCGCCATGGAATATTGTAATATTCTCAATAGGAATGTACCTCGTAGTGTTTGGACTTAAAAACGTAGGTATTACAACAATCCTAGGAGATATCCTTACATCAATTTCTCAACATGGACTGTTTGCAAGTATTATGGGAATGGGATTTATCGCAGCATTTCTATCGTCTATTATGAATAACATGCCCACCGTTCTAATTGATGCATTAGCAATAAATCAATCAAATGTAATTGGGACATTAAAAGAAGGCATGATATATGCTAATGTTATAGGTTCAGATTTAGGACCTAAAATAACACCTATAGGTTCATTAGCTACTTTGCTATGGTTACACGTACTTTCTCAAAAAGGCGTAAAAATACCATGGGGAACATATTTTAAAACAGGTATAATCATTACAATCCCAGTACTATTTATTACATTATTAGGCTTATATATAACATTGATAATATTTTAAAGAAAAAGAGGCATTTATATATGAATAAAAAAATAATTTACTTTATATGCACAGGTAATTCATGTAGAAGTCAAATTGCTGAAGGATGGGGTAAGCAATTACTAGGTGACGAATGGAATGTATATTCAGCTGGTATAGAAACACATGGTGTAAATCCAAAAGCAATAGATGCAATGAAAGTAGTTAACATTGATATTACTGATCAAACTTCTGATTTAATTCATTCAAATATACTTAACCAAGCTGATTTAGTTGTGACGTTATGCAGTCATGCAGATCAAAACTGCCCAACAATTCCAGCACATGTACAAAAAGAACATTGGGGTTTTGACGATCCAGCAGGAAAAGAATGGTCTGAATTTCAACGAGTTAGAGATGAAATAGGATTGAAAATCAAAATATTTAAAGAAGAAACGACAAATAAATAAACATAAAAATCTTCATATAAGTGGATATATATGAAGGTTTTATTTTATCCTGTATGATGAGAGAAAGACCATTTGGGAGGTTAGACTATGATAGAAAAAGACAATAGTAGGAAAATTATTCTAGATTTAGCTGTTACGCTTGATGGATTTATAGAAGGTGAAAATGGTGAAATTGATTGGTGTATTATGGATCCTGAAATGAATTTCGATGATTTTCTAGATCAAATAGATACTATTTTCTATGGTAGAAAAAGTTATGAAATGTGGGGAGATTTTCAACCAAGTTTAACGGATTCTGAAGATGATAAAGCGATGTGGAGCAAGGTACATTCTAAAGAAAAATATGTCTTTTCCAAAAAGTTTAATTTTGATGATTATCATGTGAATATTATTAAAGATGATATTGATACAAGGGTAAATGAAATAAAAAGAGAGCCTGGAAAAGATATTTGGTTGTACGGTGGATCAAGCTTAATTACATCATTTGTAAAATACGGCTTAGTTGATGAATATAGATTATCAGTACATCCCATCGTTCTCGGAAAAGGAAAACCGCTATTTATAGATATTGAAGATAGACAAGAACTAAAACTCATCAATACTAGAACATTTCAATCAGGTGTAATACAGTTGATTTATAGAAATGATGAATAACAAAATGTAATTTCTTATGTGTACTTATACCAAAAAACGGGAATATATTTGTATTAAGAAATATGGAGTAGATAGATATGAAAACATTATTTAAAGGTGTAGCTACTGTCGGAGGTACTTTAGCACTTAGCCAAGTTGTAATCAAGAAACTTTCTAAAAGAAGTATGAGAAGTCAAATTGCTGAATGGATTATTGCTTCAAAAACGCAACGTCCTAGTTATGACGATTATGATTCTAAATGTGATTTTGTTAATGCGTTGTATAAAGTTAATAAGGAAGAATATCAACTTCCTAAAATGTATAAGCCAAAGACTGATATGGATGATTATTTTATTGATGAAATGAAAGTGATTAATTATAATGTGAAAGCAAAATCAAATATTGGTATATTATACCTACATGGTGGTGCATATATTCATCAACCGTCTATTTTTCATCATTATTTTATAGAAGAATTAGCGACGAAAGTAGATGCTACTGTTGAGTTGCCAATATATCCTAAAGCTCCAAATGAAATGTTTTTAAGGTCTTATGAACTTATTATTGATTTGTATCGTAGAATGATTGAAACTTACGATGACATAGTGATAATTGGTGATTCTGCTGGAGGTGGATTAGCGACAGGTTTAGTTCAGTTATTGAAAGAACAAGAGATTAAACAACCGCTTCATGTCTTTTTAATTTCTCCATGGATTGATATTAATATGGATAATGAAAATATGACTGAATTCCTTCAAGAAAGTGATCCAATGTTAACAGTTGAATCATTAAAATTTGTTGGTGAATTATGGAGTGGACATACTGATAAAAAACATCATCTATTATCACCAACTTATGGAGACTTGCAAGACTTACCACCAATTACATTATTCGTAGGTTCTAGAGAAATTTTATTACCGGATATTCAATTGTTTAATGACAAGTTACAAGCATTTAATAATAACGTGGCATATCATGAGTATATAAATCAAAATCATGTGTTTCCATTAGAGCCTATACCAGAAGCTAAAGAAGCAAGAAGTATTATTTATAATACGATCAATGCTTATAAAGATAAGAACGATTAATGATGTTTAAATAATGTCGCATTTATCATAATATTTAAACTACCTAAACTTTGATATGATTGTCTTTTTAAGCCAACAAGCATGTGTTATAATTTAATAATGTATAAATAGAGATTTGAATATTAAGAGGTGAAAGAAATGAGTATTCGTTCTGAACGCGTTGGCGAACAAATGAAAAAAGAATTAATGGATATTATAAACAATAAACTTAAAGATCCAAGAGTTGGATTTTTAACGATTACAGATGTAGAACTTCCTGGTGATTTATCTCATGCTACTGTTTATTTAACAGTATTAGGAACAGATAAAGAAAAAGAAGATACATTTAAAGGTTTAGAAAAAGGTAAAGGTTTCATTAAATCTGAGATTGGAAGTCGTATGAAATTACGTATTCTACCTGAATTACATTTTAAATATGATGAATCAATCGATTATGGTAATAAGATTGAACGTATGATTCAAGATTTAAATCGTAATGACTAAAGTTTGAATATTTGATTGAATTTATATGTAGTGGACCAATCATCTACTGCAAATATAATAAAGCGAAGCTAAGACAATTAATTTGTCCTAGCTTCGTTTTTTCTTTTTAATCAAGTTTTAATTTTTCTCTAATTATTTATGAACTTTGCAAAGGTATAGTTAAATCAAGTTAAAAATAGCAAAGAATAAATAAGGGGGAAATAAAAATGAGAATTGTTGTTGTACCTTCAGGATTTAAAGAAAGTTTAAGTGCAGAGGAAGTGGGTCATTCAATTACAAAGGGTATAAAAAAAGTAGATTCTTCACATCAAGTAACAACTATTCCGATGGTAGATGGCGGTGAAGGTTTTGTAGATACGATTATAAAATTGAAAGAAGGAAGCAAAATCAAGACTCATGTGATGGGGCCAGTTGGTATACCTACAGAATCTTTTTTTGGAATTTTTGTAGAAAATGGTGTTAAAACAGCAGTGATAGAAATGGCAGCAATTGCAGGGTTAAGACAAGTACCTAAGGACATGAGAAATCCAATTAATACAACTACATTTGGTGTAGGTGAAACTATAATTAAAGCATTAGATTGCGGTGCTGAACGAATTTTAATTGGATGTGGGGATTCAGGAACTTCTGATGGTGGCGTTGGAATGGCGCAAGCATTAGGTGTTAAATTCTTAAATAAACATGGTAATGAAATATTCATAAATGGCGGCGGTGAAATCGATCGAATTCATGGTGTTGATATGAGATATATAGATGCTAGAATTCACTTAGTAAATATAGATGTAGCAGTAAATTGGACAAATTTATTATGTGGTAATAAAGGAGTAGCAAGAGTGTATGGGCCACAAAAAGGTGCATCTCCTCGTGATGTCGAAAAATTGTCTAATAATCTAGAACACCTTGCAAGACTCATAAAAAGATTTAAAAACAAGGATGTTTCATTAATGAGTGGTGGTGGTGCTTCGGGTGGTTTAGGTGCTGGATTATATGGATTTCTTAATGCGCGTTTATACCCTAGATTTGAAATCATCATGAAGTATATTGAAATTTCTGATGCTATAAAAAATGCAGATTTAGTAATTACTGCAGAAGGATGTATTGATTTTCAAACACCTAACGGAAAAATCCCATCAGAAGTTGCGAGAATAGCAAAAATACATGGAAAACCTGTCATCGCATTTGCAGGTACAATCGGGCATAATGCAAAGATAAATTATCAAAGTGGTATTGATGCGTTTAGTAGTATTATTCCAGAACCAACGACATTAGAAAATTCAATTTTAGACGCAGATAAATGGTTAGAAAATTGTTCTGAAAATGCACTGAGACATATTTTGATTGGTATAAATTTAGGCAATCAAATGTATAAAATAAAAGATGCTGTACAATGAGTAATAAACAATTAATATATCTGTGTATTTATTTTGTGTTTTCTATAATAGTATTTTTAAGTACTGATTTACCTTATTTAGGACAACTTAGTTTAATAGTATTTGTATTATCTTTAGGATTGTTTCTATTAACGAACATGCCTGCAGGACTTTCTGCATTTATAGCATTAATAATAGGTATTGTACTTGGATTGCCAGAAAAAGTATTATTTGAATCTTTAAATGAACAAGTTGTGTGGCTCATGATTGGGGCATTTATTATTGGAGCTGCTGTTGAGAAAAGTGGTTTGTTAGATAGATTAATTTATTGGATAAATGATAAATGTCGTACAAAAAATAAAATGAATTTATTTCTATTTATAATAGTTCAAGTAATATCAATATTGGTTCCATCGACTTCTGGGAGAGCTGCAGCTATGTTGCCAATATATAAAGCTTTTGCTATTAGATTTCAAGACAATCAAAAATATTTTGCATTATTGATACCTGTACTTATTTTAATGGGTGCAAACCTGACATTAATAGGTGCTGGTAGTCATATTGTAGGTATTGGATTGTTAAAAGGTCAAACAAATGAAAATATTTCTTATGTTGAATTTCTTTTATGGGGTGGGCCTTTTGGCATCATGATAGGCATTATAAGCTTAATTATTATAAATAAAATGAATTTTAATACAAATGAAATCAATACCCAAACAACTTCAAACTATTTAAAAAGGAATCGTTCAGCATTTAGTGTTAAAGAGCAAAAGACTTTGTTATATTTGTTAATTACTATTAGTTTGTGGATAACAGAATCTATACATGGATTTGATATTGCATTTATAACAATTGTTATGAGTATTGTTATAGTAACGCCTAATGTAGGTGTCATATCATGGAAAGAAGGATTACAAAGTATTTCATGGAGTTTAATATTTTTTGTAGCTGGAGCAACATCACTTGGAAAATTACTCGTTTCATATAAAGTTGTTCAATATATACAAGAACATTTATTTGGTTATCTATCTGGATTTGAAAATATAAATGTACAAGTTATATTATTGATTATTGTTATAATAACTGTAACGTCACATTTATATGTAACAAGTCATACTACTAGAGCTGTCGTGTTTGTTCCATTATTTTTATTGTTTAGTGATATGTTTAATTTAAATCCAGTTGCGGTCGTTTTTATAACTTTGATTGGAACTAACTATTGTGTTACTTTTCCAGTAAGTTCGAAAGCACTACTTTTATTTTATGAGCAAGAAAATAAGCCTTTTGAAAATAAAGATTTAGCAAAACTTAGCAGTATTTTGATGCCAATATATATGTTAATGATGATTGCATGTTATTATTTTTGGTGGCAATTTACTGGCTTATCGCTTAGATAAAGGAGTACTAAAATGAAAAAAATATTAATAGTCGAAGATGAAGTGAAAATTGCAAGAGTTATACAAATAGAGTTAGAGTATGCAAATTACGAAATTAGTATTGCGAATACTGGTAAGCGAGCTTTAGATTTATTTGAATCAAAAGACTTTGACCTAGTCTTATTAGACGTTATGATTCCTGAATTAAACGGGTTAGAGGTTCTGAGAAGGATTCGAGAAGTAGATAATAACATTAAAATAATTATGTTAACTGCAAGAGATGCAGTTATGGATAAAGTAAGTGGCTTAGATTCTGGGGCAAATGATTATATGACAAAACCATTTGAAATAGAAGAACTGCTAGCTAGAATTAGAGTTCATTTAAAACAAAATAATGAAGTCACAAATGAGAATAATAGTGAAATTCACTTTAAACATATAGTTATTCATCCATTAAGTCGAGAAGTATACATGGATAAAGTATTAATAAACTTAACGCAGAAAGAATATGATTTATTGTTATATTTTGTTGAGAATAAAAACCAAGCCTTGACTAGAGAACAGATTATTGAAAAAGTTTGGGGATACGAATATTATGGTGATACAAATGTCATCGATGTTTATGTAAGATATTTAAGAAAAAAACTAGATCAAAATGAAATATCCTTAATATCTAGCGTAAGAGGTATTGGATATATGATAAAGGATTAAATCAATGAAACTTGGGACGAAAATACAACTCTATACCACTGTTATGATAGTTATTGTTGTTATTTGCATTAATTTATTTGTTTACTTTGTCTACCAAAAGATTTCACTAGAATCTGAAGTGACTCAGTTAGAAAGCAGGGGAATAAATATAATGAAAGAATTCCAAAACACTTCAGATAGTGATGTAAATACGGAGGCAGTTCTTCAATCTTATTTACTCTCAGATGGATATATTACTGTAGTAAATCCAAAAAATAAAAATATTGTGCAAATATCAACTGATATTAAATATAAGAATTTAGCAGAATCATACAAAAATAGACAATATAAAAAAGTGGTTGATAAAAATGGAAATCATTTTGCAATGGTATCTTTACCGATTATTTTGAAAAATGGTGAAGTAAATAATCTTCAAATATTTGAAAATATTGATTTTAAGTACGAAACTTTTTCAATATTAAAGTGGATATTAATTGTTTCAACATTCATTATACTAATCGTGATATTTCTATTGAATCGAATCATTACGCAAATTATTTTGAAGCCTATCAATGAGCTTATTGAACAAATGAATAAAACGAGAGAAACAAAACATTACAGTAAAATAAATATAAATAATAACGATATGAAAGAATTGAAAGAACTTTCAAATACTTTCAATGAAATGATGCTTAATTTAAAAGACCATGACGAAAAGCAACAAGCATTTATACTTAATGCTTCTCATGAATTAAAAACGCCAATTACTGTTATGACTTCTTATAGCGAAATGTTAAAAAGATTTGGCAAAACAAGACCCGATTTATTAGATGAGGGAATAGATACAATAAATGAAGAAGCTAAAAGGTTAAAATATTTAACTGAACAAATGTTAGATTTGGCTAAAATAGAACGTACATTTCATGATATTGTTTTTTCAAATGTTGATATTGTTTCACAAGTTTCGAATTTAACTAAAAAACTTTCACAAGTATATAAAAGAAAAATTAATGTACACACAAATGAAAATGTTTTAATTGGTAAAATTAATAAAGAAAGTTTTAATCAGTTAATAACAATTTTCTTAGATAATGCGTACAAATATAGTCAATCAGAAATTGATTTATTTTTAATAAGTAAAAATAAATATATAGAAATTAAAATTAAAGATTATGGTCCTGGTATCCCTGAAGAAGATATTGATAAAATATTCACGAGGTTTTATAGAATTGATAAAGCGAGATCTCGTCAGTCTGGTGGATCTGGATTAGGTTTATCCATAGCAAAAGAACTGGCATCTAAAAACCAAATCGATATACAAGTTAATAGTAAATTAGGTATTGGATCAGAATTTATTTTAAAAGTGAGAAAGGTGTGAAAATGTGAAGAAACTAATTAAGCCTGTTCTTATCGTTATTATGGCAATACTTCTAATTACTTTAATTACTATTATTTATTTCAGGTCAACAGAACAATTGATGGATAAAAATCATGCGAAAACTTTGGTGTCAGAAAGGTATAAAGGCGAGTTAATTAAATTAACTCAATCTAAGGATGATCGAATGTTTTATGTAGTGATTAAAGATAAAGATAAAAAATATAGTTTAGAAATTGACAGAAAAGATGAAACAATTAAAAATGTTACATCACAATCAATTTCTAAACAAGTCGCAAAAAAGCAGAAACCTAAAAAAGAAAAAGAGAAGCAAACATTTATAACTGAAAAAAGAGCTAAACAGATTGTTATGAATGAAGTTGGTGGAACATTTGTAGATATTAAAAAAAATGAGAAATCTAAACCAGCTACTTATACAGTCACTCAGCATGTAGATCATGATGAAGGTGCAATGGTTTCTGTTAATGCGTTAAATGGTAAGGTTAATTCAGTATCTTGGTTTAATATAGAACGCCCTCAAACTGACTATAATGAGGGAAATGCTAAGAAAGAACAGTATTATTATGAAGATGATGATGACTATGATAATGATGACTACGAAGACGATTAAAGTAGATTATCAGTTATTTCTTCTTTTTAATTGCATTTTCATGTAAACTTATATTGAAATGAAGCATGTTTTGGAGGTCGTAAAGTTGGATGGCATATTAGCAATTCATAAAGAAGTAGGCATGACAAGCCATGATGTTGTGTTTAAACTTCGTAAAATATTAAAGACAAAAAAAGTTGGTCATACGGGAACATTGGATCCGGAAGTGAGTGGTGTATTACCTATCTGTATTGGTAAAGCAACACGTGTAAGTGACTATGTTATGGAAAGTGGCAAAAAATATAAAGCAGAAGTTACGATTGGTTTTAGTACGACTACTGAAGATCAAACAGGTGAATTAGTAGAACAGAAAATTGTAAATGAGCATACATGGAGTACCGAAGATATAAGATCTACATTGAATAAATTAGTTGGTGAGATTGAACAAATACCACCTATGTACTCTGCTGTGAAAGTAAACGGCAAAAAATTATATGAATACGCACGACAAAATATTGAAGTTGAAAGACCTGTTCGTAAAGTCTTTATTAATAGCATAGAATTAACTTCAGAAATTTCATATGTTGACCAAATCTGCAAATTTGAAATCGAAGTAGAATGTGGTAAAGGGACTTATATTAGAACTTTAGCAACCCAAGTGGGTGAGTTATTAGGCTTTCCAGCACATATGTCTCATTTGATCAGATTAAAAAGTGGTGGATTTTCACTCGACCAAGCTGTTAAATTGGATGATTTAAGAGAAATAGTTGAGCAAGATAAGTTACAAAATGTGCTTCTTCCATTAGAATATGGATTGAATGGTTTAGAAAAAATAACGATAAACGATGAAGACATCGTTAAAAGAATTCAAAACGGACAAAAAATAGAAAAACATTTAATAGACGAACATAAACATGATGGTATATTCGTTGTTTGGTATGAAGAAAAAGCCATAGCAATAATGGATACATACGAAAAAAATAGTGCATTATATAAGCCGAAAAAAGTTTTTCTTTAAAGGAGTATTTTGATGGAAGTTATAGAAATTACACACCCAATAAAATCAACACAATTTGTAAATGAAAATATTGCTTTAGCAATTGGATTTTTTGATGGCATACATTTAGGGCATCAAAAAGTACTTCAAAAAATGATTAAAGTAGCTAAAGATCAACATTTAAAGAAAGCAGTCATGACATTTGATCCACACCCTTCAGTAGTATTGAATCCTGAGAAGAAGCGAACAACATATTTAACACCTATTGCTGACAAAATAGAATCAATAGAAAAATTAGGCGTCGATTATTGTTTCGTAGTAAACTTTTCTTCAACTTTTGCAAATGTATCTGCAGATGATTTTATAGATCAGTATTTCATACAAAATCATGTGAAAGCTGTTATTGCAGGATATGATTTTAGTTTTGGTAAATATGGAAAAGGTAATATGTCTTCTTTACAAGAGAATGATTATCCTTTTAGCGTACATGTAGTATCTAAACAAACTTTGCAAGACGATGATAAAATTTCTACAACGGATATAAGAGCTTCACTTGAACTTGGTGAAATTGAAGCGTGTAATTTGGCTCTTGGTAGACCTTATGTTATTAAAGGAATGGTTGTACAAGGTGAAAAAAGAGGTAGAACAATTGGATTTCCAACGGCTAATGTAGAACCGGTTGATGATTACGTTTTACCTAGAAAAGGCGTATACGCAGTTACTATACTCATTAAATCTAGAGATAAAACGTATAAAGGTGTATGTAACGTTGGTGTTAAACCGACATTCCATGACCCTTCTGCTTCTCAAATAAGTATTGAAGTAAATATATTTGATTTTGATGAAAGTATTTACGGAGAGCGTGTTGAAGTTTATTGGCATCACTTTATTCGACCAGAACAAAAGTTTGATGGAATTGATGCACTCGTAAGTCAAATCACAAAAGATAAAGAAGAAGCGAAATCGTTATTATTGCTTGAAAGATAATATGCTTTTATGTATAATAGTTTAAGTGCCTATTCCTTGGCTAATCGACACTCCGACGATTCGCTCAGGTTTACGGTGAATACAATTATAGGAGGGAAATTGACAATGGCAATTTCACAAGAAAGAAAAAACGAACTAATTAAAGAATACCGCGTACACGAAACAGATACGGGTTCTCCAGAAGTACAAATCGCAGTTTTAACTGAAGAAATTACTACTTTAAACGAACATTTACGTACACATAAGAAAGACCATCATTCACGTCGTGGATTATTAAAAATGGTTGGTCGTCGTAAACATTTATTAACATATTTACGTGACAATGATGTTCAACGTTACCGTGATTTAATCAAATCATTAGGATTACGTCGTTAATCACAATATCAATCGAAGGAAATCGATCAGATTTCTTTCGATTTTTTTTATAAATAAATATAAAAAATAAGTATATAATGGTATGATATAAGAGATTAATTGTATGAGAGGAGATTCATAAATGTCTCAAGAGAAAAAAGTCTTTAAGACAGAATGGGCAGGCAGTCCATTAATAATTGAAACAGGCCAATTAGCAAAACAAGCTAATGGTGCAGTATTAGTAAGATATGGGGATACAGTTGTATTATCAACAGCAACTGCATCTAAAGAACCTAGAAATGTAGACTTTTTCCCATTAATGGTAAATTACGAAGAAAAAATGTACGCAGCAGGTAAAATTCCTGGTGGATTTAATAAACGTGAAGGTAGACCTGGTGAAGATGCTACTTTAACAAGTCGATTAATTGATAGACCAATTAGACCTCTATTTCCTAAAGGCTATAAACATGATGTTCAAGTAATATCAATTGTCATGAGTGTAGATTCAAATTGTTCTCCAGAAATGGCAGCAATGATTGGTTCTTCAATGGCATTATCTGTTTCTGACATCCCATTTGAAAGACCTATTGCAGGTGTAAATGTAGGTTTAGTAGATGGTGAGTATGTTATAAATCCAAATGTAGAGCAAAAAGAAGTTTCTTTATTGGATTTACAAGTAGCAGGACATAAAGATGCAGTAAACATGGTTGAAGCAGGTGCTAAAGAAGTAACTGAAGAAATGATGTTAAATGGAATTTTGTTCGGACATAAAGAAATACAAAGACTTGTTGAATTCCAAGAAGCAATTATTGAAGAAATTCAACCTGTAAAAGCAGAATTTATTCCAGTAGAAATTGAAGCTTCATTTGAAGAATCAGTTCGTACAAAAGCTGAAGCTTTAGACATAAACGCTGCAATAAGAACTGAAGAAAAACAACAACGTGATATTAATATTTCTGCTGTTAAAGATGAAGTGCTTCAACATTTCGATAATGAAGAAGATCCTGATAACGAACAAGTTCTAAAGTCTGCAAGTAAAATTTTAGATACACTTGTTAAGGACGAAGTTCGTCGCTTAATTACAGAAGATAAAATTAGACCTGATGGACGTAATCCTGAAGAAATTAGACCATTAGCATCAGAAGTTGGTCTATTACCAAGAGCGCATGGTTCTGGATTGTTTACGCGTGGACAAACACAAGCATTTTCAGTTGCTACTTTAGGTGCGCTTGGAGAACATCAAATTATTGATGGACTTGGTACTGAAGAACAAAAACGTTACATGCATCACTATAATTTCCCTAACTTCTCAGTTGGTGAAACTGGCCCAGTAAGAGGACCAGGTCGTCGTGAAATTGGACACGGTGCATTAGGAGAACGTGCTTTATTACAAGTAATTCCAGATGAAAAAGAATTCCCTTATACAATAAGAGTTGTATCTGAAGTACTTGAATCTAATGGTTCATCTTCACAAGCTTCAATTTGTGGATCAACATTAGCATTAATGGATGCTGGTGTACCAATTAAAGCGCCAGTTGCAGGTATCGCAATGGGGTTAATTACTAAAGATGATAATTATACAATTTTATCAGATATTCAAGGTATGGAAGATGCCTTAGGTGATATGGACTTTAAAGTTGCAGGTACTGAAAAAGGTATTACTGCAATTCAAATGGATATCAAGATTGACGGTTTAAGTGAGCAAATTTTAAAAGAAGCACTTGAACAAGCTAGAATTGGTAGACTATATATCTTAAACCATATGTTAGAAACGTTAAGAGAGCCTAGAGAAGAATTAAGTCAATATGCTCCTAAAATAGAAATCATGCATATTAAATCAGCCAAAATAAGAGATGTTATTGGACCTGGAGGTAAAAAAATCAATGAAATCATTGATGAAACAGGTGTTAAATTAGACATTGAACAAGATGGTACAGTATTTATCGGTTCTAAAGATAAAGAAATGATTGATCGTGCACGTAAAATCATTGAAGATATCGTAAGAGAAGCGGAAGTCGGCGCTATTTATATGGGTACAGTTAAACGTATCGAGAAATTTGGTGCATTTGTTGAAATATTCCCAGGTAAAGATGCACTAGTTCATATCTCTCAATTTTCAAACGAAAGAGTTAACAAAGTTGAAGATGTAGCAAAAATTGGTGATCAATTCTTAGTGAAAGTTACTGAAATTGACCGTCAAGGACGTGTAAATGCTTCACGTAAAGTGTTATTGGATGAAGAAAAAGAACAAAAATAGTAATATAATTAATTAAATGCTTTAAATAGGGACATTCACGTGTCCCTATTTTTATTATGAGGTGATAGAATGACAGAATTAAAATCATTAAAAAATGGTACAACATTAATATTTGAAGATGTTCCTAATAGTGAAACAATTAGTATTGGTGTATATGTAAAGACTGGTACAGCTAATGAAGGAGATTATCCTGAAGGTATTGCCCATTTTATGGAACATATGCTTTTTAAAGGAAGTAAACAGTATTCAAGACAGCAATTATCAACTGAATTTGATAAAATTGGTGGATATAATAATGCATACACAACTAAGCTTTATACTTGTTACTTCTGTAAAACTTTAAAAAGATTTGAAAAAAAAGCAACAGATTTATTATTGGACATGGTTAAGAATCCTTTATTTATAGAAGAAGAAATTACGCGCGAGAAAAAAGTAATCCTTGAAGAAATTAAAATGATTGAAGATACACCTGAAGAATGGTTATTGGATAAATTAGAAAATGAAATCTATAAAGACCAACCATTAGGTAGAATGATTTTAGGTACACCACAAAGTGTTAATGAAATTGATAGAAAGACTTTAGTCGATTTTCATGAAAAATTTTATCAAAGTAATCGATTAATCGTTTCTGTTGCTGGTGCGTACAGTGAATCTTTAAAAGAAGAAATAATCGAACGATTAACAGATGAGCAGAGTATTGCTATTGATGAAGATCAACAAAAAATGCAGTTTATTGAAAAGAAAGAAACTTACTATAAAAATGAACTTGAACAAACGCACTTTATGAGAAGCTACGTCGCACCAAGCTATAATGATGAGCACTATTATTCTACTAATATATTAAATACAATATTAGGTGAAACGATGAGTTCTAAATTATTCCAAGTGCTTAGAGAAGAACACGGTCTTTGCTATAATGTTTATTCGGATTTCCAAAGCTTTCCGAACGATGGCTTGTTGACAATCTATGTTGCAACAGATAAAGAGAATGTGGATGCTTCAAGCAAGTTGATTACAGAAGTTCTTGAAAACCTACTCAAAGATGGCATTACGCAAGAAGAACTAGACGATGCAAAAAGTCATATTATAACAAGTTTCTTAATGGCTTCCGAATCTAATCAAAATAAAATGACAAGAAATGCGCGTTCAATCATGTTTCATAACGAACTTATTTCAAACGATAAATTTGAAAAAGAAATCAATCAAATTCAGTTAAAAGATATTAAAACAGCTACAAAAATATTACTTGAAGCGCCTTATTCTGAATTTATACTTACAGAGAAATAATATATATCGTAATAAGAAGTAAAAATATTCTCTTCCTTTATTTTAATTATGTATAAGTCTGTTGTATGTGCTTGTGTAAACGATTATATAAATGGTATGATTAAATAAATATATTATGGACGGGACTACATTTAGGAGGAACAATTTTGAGTTTAATTAAAAAGAAAAATGATAAAATTCGTATCATACCACTTGGTGGTGTTGGAGAAATCGCAAAAAATATGTATATCGTTGAAGTGGATGAAGAAATGTTCATGTTAGACGCTGGTTTAATGTTTCCAGAAGATGAAATGTTAGGCGTAGACGTTGTTATACCAGATATACAATATGTAATTGAAAATAAAGAAAAGCTTAAAGGTATCTTCTTATCACATGGACATGAAGATTCAATTGGTGCAGTAAGTTATATACTTGAAAAATTAGATGCACCTGTTTATGGTTCTAGATTAACGATTGCGTTAGTAAAAGACCATATGAAAGCTAGAAAAATAAATAAAAAAGTACGTTACTATACAGTAAATAAAGATTCAGTAATGAGATTTAAAAATGTTAATGTAACGTTCTTTAATACAACACATTCAATCCCAGATAGTTTAGGTGTATGTATACATACATCTTACGGATCTATCGTATATACTGGTGAATTTAAATTCGACCAAAGTTTACAAGGGGCATATGCACCAGATATTGCTAAAATGACTGAAATTGGTCAAAATGGTGTATTTGCACTAATTAGTGATTCAACAGAAGCAGAAAAGCCTGGATATAATGTTCCGGAAAATGTTATTGAAAGTCATATAGTAGATGAATTTGCTAAAGCAAATGGTCGAATCATTGTATCTTGTTATGCATCTAACTTTATCCGTATACAACAAGTATTAAACGCAGCAAGCAAATTAAATCGTAAAGTTTCATTCTTAGGACGTTCATTAGAAAGTTCATTTAACGTAGCACGTAAACTAGGTTATTTTAATATTCCAGAAAACTTATTAGTTCCTGTTCACGATATTAGTAAGTATCCTAAGAACGAGATGATTATCATTGCAACTGGTATGCAAGGTGAACCAATTGAAGCACTAGGTCAAATGGCTCAACAAAGACATCCAATTATGAATATTTTAGAAGGGGATAATGTTTACATTTCTACTACTGCCTCTGCAAATATGGAAGTTATTATTGGACAAACTTTAAATGAGCTTGTTAAAGCTGGTGCACATATCATGCCTAATAATAAAAAGACACATGCTTCAAGTCATGGTTGTATGGAAGAACTTAAAATGATGCTTAATTTAATGAAACCGGAATACTTTATTCCTGTACAAGGTGAATTTAAAATGCAAATTGCACATGCGAAATTGGCTGCTGAAACTGGTGTGAATCCTGAGAAGATTTTCTTACTTGAAAAAGGTGACGTTGTTAATTTTGATGGTGAAAAAATGCTTGCCAATGAAAAAGTAACAGCAGGGAATGTATTAATAGACGGAATTGGTGTCGGAGATGTAGGTAATATTGTCTTAAGAGATAGACACTTATTAGCTGAAGATGGCATATTTATAGCTGTAGTAACATTAGATCCTAAGAACAGAAAAATTGTTGGAGGACCTGAAATTCAATCACGTGGATTTGTATATGTAAGAGAAAGTGAAGAATTATTAAATGATGCTTCAGAAAAAGTACGTGAAATTGTTGAAGAAGGATTACTCCAAAAGAAAATTGAATGGTCTGAAATGAAACAAAATATGCGTGATAAACTCGGCAAATATTTATATGAACAAACGAAGCGTCGCCCGATGATTATTCCTATTATTTCTGAAATCTAATGGATTGTTTTATGGAAGATTTATTAACAGTCAAATAAGCCCAATCATGGGCTTATTTTTTGCATTATAGATAAGGAGGCTATTTCAAGATGGTACAAAAGAAGAAGCCAGCAACTAGTAAAAGAAAAACAACACGTGGTAAGAAAAAGCAAAAGGATAATACTTTAAAATATGTCATTCAAATGATAGTGCTGTTTTTATTAGTGCTAGGAGTTTTTCAATTAGGATTTATAGGATTAATGATAGATAGCTTCTTTCATTTTTTATTCGGTTACTCTAAGTACTTCACATATATTCTCATTGCGGTTATATCACTGCTAATTACAATAAACGGTAAATTGAAATTTACAAGAAGACTAAATGGTCTACTTATATTTCAAATTGCACTAATTTTTGTTATGCAATTGATTTTATATTTTAAAGATAAGTCTTTTGATACTTTTAAAATGACAATAAGTGAAACGTACTCAAGTTTAGAAAGAAATTCATTTTACTTTAATGGTGGTGGATACATAGGTTATTATGCTTTTAATGTTTTGAGTAAACTAATATCTGTTTTTGGTTATAGTTTATTGACAATACTTATATTAATATCTAGTGTTATTTTAATTGCTAAGAAAAGACATCGTGACATAACGAAATCAACTTTTGATATTGCTCAAAGCAAAACTAAATCAAAAATGACTAATTTAGAAAAAAAACGTGAAGAAAAAGCAAGAGCTAAACAATTAGAAAAAGAAAAGCGTCAAAAAAATCAACCAAAAGATGTATCGAACTTAAAAGAACTAGAACCTACTAATGAAGTTTCAACAGTTGAACCAGAACCAGTGAATGAAGATATTCCAATTTATGAATCACAAGAAAAACTAGAAGCTAAAAGAAAGCAACAGCCGAAGCGATCACCACAAAATACTGAACCTGTCGAAAGTGAAATCAATGAATCAACTATAGATGAAACGGAGAATTTAAATTATAAATTACCATCATTAGATATTTTAAATGATCCACCTCAATCTCAATCGGTTTCAAAAAAGACTGTTCAAGAAAAAGGCAAGTTACTAGAAGCAACATTAAGAAACTTTAATGTAGATGCTAAAGTAACACAAATTAGAATTGGTCCAGCTGTTACTCAATATGAAGTTCAGCCAGCTCAAGGTGTGAAAGTTAACAAAATAGTCAATTTAAGTAATGACATCGCACTTAATTTAGCAGCTAAAGACATAAGAATTGAAGCACCTATTCCAGGTAAATCAGCTGTTGGAATTGAAGTGCCAAACGAACATATTTCAATGGTTACATTAAAAGAAGTGTTAAGCGAAGCGAAACCTACGACAAATAAACTTGAAGTAGCACTTGGTAGAGATATTTCTGGTGAGCCAATAACAGCAGAGTTAAATAAATTACCTCATTTACTTGTAGCTGGTGCAACTGGTAGTGGTAAATCAGTTTGTATTAATGGTATTATTACGAGTATTTTAATGAATGCTAAACCACATGAAGTGAAACTAATGCTGATTGACCCTAAAATGGTAGAATTAAATGTTTATAACGGTGTGCCGCATTTATTAACGCCGGTAGTCACAAACCCTCAAAAGGCAAATCAAGCATTACAAAAAGTTGTATCAGAGATGGAAAAAAGATATGACTTATTCCAACATGTAGGTGCGAGAAATATAGAAGGATATAATCAATTTATTGAACGTACGAATCAAGAAATGGAAGAAAAGCAAGCACAATTACCATATATCGTAGTTATTGTTGATGAACTTGCAGATTTAATGATGGTTGCAGGGAAAGATGTGGAGTCATCAATTATGCGAATAGCTCAGTTAGCTAGAGCAGCAGGTATACATTTAATAATCGCGACGCAAAGACCTTCTGTAGATGTTATTACAGGTAGTATTAAAGCAAATATACCATCGAGAATTGCCTTTGCAGTAAGTTCTGCAACAGATTCTAGAACGATACTAGATGGTGGTGGAGCTGAAAAACTACTTGGTAGAGGAGATATGCTATTCTTATCAAGAGATTCATCAAAACCAACAAGAATACAAGGTGCATTCTTATCAGATGGTGAAGTAGAGACAGTCGTTCAGCATGTAGTTGGAGAACAAACTGCTAATTATGTGAAAGAAATGGAACCTGATGAACCTACTGAAGCGAGTGAAATGGAAAGTGAAGATGCACTTTATAAAGAAGCATATTTATTTGTTGTTGAAGAACAAAAAGCAAGTGCTAGTTTGTTACAACGAAGATTTAGAATAGGTTATAATAGAGCATCTAGATTAATGGACGATTTAGAAAACAATGGTGTTATTGGACCACAATCAGGTAGTAAACCTAGACAAGTATTGGTTGATATTTATCAAGAGGAATAGGGGGATATTATGTCTACAGATGCAACTACAAATTTTGTTAAGAACTGGATATTAGATCAAATTCAATCAGGAGAAATTAAACCTGGTGAAACGATACCTAATGAGTTCGAAATCAAAAGATTGTTGAAAGTAAATTATGAAGAAATTGAAAAAGCTATACATGAACTTGTCACTGAACAAATCCTATCGCAAAAATCTGGGGATGTCACAGTTGTTAAACCGACTCAACCTTACTATTATCCTTTAGATGAATTGTTAAGTATTACTAAAATGATAGAAAAGAATGGAGAAGTGGCGGGTACAGAATTTATCAGTTTAGATGAAGAAGTTGCTACTTCAAAAGATATAGAAGTTCTTAATTTAGAAAAAGATGCCATGATATCTGTAATTGAAAGATTGCGAACTGCTGATGGAGAACCAGTTGTATATTGTTTAGATAAAATTGCTACTGATTTATTTGCATGTAGTGACTATCGTTCGAATTCTTCAATACTATCAGCAATAGAAAGTAAAGTAGAGTTTAAAATTACGCATGCAAATACATCTATAGAATCTATAAGCTATGAACCTTATATAAGTGAAATACTTAACTCTGAACCAGACGATGCTATGATGTTATTAACGCAGATACATTATAATGAACATGGTACACCGGTTCTTTATTCTTTAAATTATTTTAAAAGTAGTCTTGTAAAGTTTCGAATTACAAGAAATAGGATATAATAAATATATTGAGGAAAACAAAGTAACAATTGTTGCTTTGTTTCTGTATATATACATATAAGAGAGGTGTATTTGATGATTACTACAGAACATATACAATTAGCATCAAACGATGTTTATGTCATACCAACAGAAAAGTTTAAAACAACGACGATAGTTTTTAAATTTGTAGCGCCTTTAAATAGTGCTACGATTACATCTAGGTCAATTTTAAGTAAGTTAATAACAAGAATAACTAAAAAGTATCAAACAGATAGAGAGATGAATAATCTACTCGCTGATTTATACGGTGCACATTTATTTAGTTATGTAAATAAACAAGCAAATAATCATATTATGACGATTGGTATTGAAATAGTGAATGAAAAATACTTAAGAAGTGAGTTATCCTTATTTGAAAATGCCGTTCAATTATTACACGAAGTAATATTTAATCCATTAATCGAAAATGGAAAGTTCAATGAAAAATATACAAAACAAGAAAAATCACTTTTACATAAAAAATTAACTGCAATAGAAGATAACAAGTCGCAACGAGCATTTATTCAGTTCATGAATCATATGTTTGAGGATGAACCATATAAATACTTAGCATCTGGTCGTCTTGAAGACATTGATAATGTGACTCCAGAATCATTAGTTGATACATATCATGATTTACTTCATGAAAACGCAATTTCTACATATATTATTGGAAACGTTGAATTAGATGAAGTTAAAGCACTTTGTAATGATTATTTTAGTTTTGATCACAATAGTCATTTAGAAATTGAAACTTCATCATTAAAAGTCATTGAAGAAGTAAAAGAAATAGTGGATTATACTAAAATTGATCAAGCTAAGTTAAATATGGGATATAGATTCCCAATTGCATTCCATTCTAAAGAATATTATTCATTTTTAGTATTGAATATGTTATTAGGTGGAGATGCATCCTCAATATTATTTAGCGAAGTTCGAGAAAAACAAAGTTTGGCATATTCTATTCATTCTCAAATTGATGCTAGAAATGGCTTTTTATATATTGTTGGTGGAATTTCCAAAGATAAAGTTCAATTAGCTAAAGACACGATATTGGACATTTATAAAGATTTAGAAGAAGGGAACTTCGACGAGCAAAAGTTAGAGTTAGCTAAAAAAGTTCTTATATCTCATGCACGAGAGATGTTTGATAAGCAACGACAAATGATTGATTTATTACATACACATGCACGTTATCAATCAGTATATAATCATGATGATTGGATTAAAGAAATAGAATCAATTACGATAGATGACATTAAAAATATTGCTCAACTTGGACAATTGGATACAATATATATACTGACTGAAGGTGAAAATAATGAGTAATCAATATTACGAACAGATTGATGAAACAGTTTATGAAGAAACTTTAGACAATGGATTAAAAGTGGTTGTTATTCCTAAGGCTGGTTTTTCTAAAACTTTTGTAACATATACGACTAATTTTGGTTCACTTGACCATACATTTAAACCACACGGGAAAGAAGCATTTGTCTCAGTTCCTGATGGTGTGGCACATTTTCTAGAACATAAACTTTTTGAAAAAGAAGAAGGCGATGTGTTTACTAGCTTTGCCGAAAATGATGCACAAGTTAATGCCTTTACGACTTTCGACAGAACGAGTTATTTATTTAGCGCGACTGGTAATATAAATAACAATATTATAAGACTATTAAAAATGATAGAGAGCCCTTATTTTACAGAGAAGACTGTTGAGAAAGAAAAAGGTATTATAGCTGAAGAAATTAAAATGTATCAAGAACAGCCGAATTATAAATTAATGTTTCAAACTTTAGGAGCACTTTATCATAATCATCCAGTTCAAGTAGATATTGCTGGTTCAGTGGACAGCATTTATAAAATAACTGCTGAAGACTTATATTTATCTTATGAAACGTTTTACCATCCTGCGAATATGGTGTTAATTATTGTTGGAGATGTAAGTCCAGAAGACACAATAGAGTTAGTTCGTAAACATGAGGCTGCAAGAAATATGAAAGAAATGCCGCCTATTACAAGAAAACCTATAGAAGAACCTACATCTGTGCATACGCCTTACATCGAGACAAAAATGGATATAATACAAGAGAAGTCTATGCTAGCTTTTAAATTTGAGCCTAATACAATTTCAGACAAAAATAGAGTTAAAAATGATATGGAAATGATGATTGCTTTAGACCTGATGTTTGGAGAACAGACAGATTTTTATCAAGGACTTCTTGAAGAAGGTATTATTGATGATACGTTTGGTTATCAATTTGCTAATGAAATGACATATAGTTACTTAATTCTAGCTGTAACAACAGATAACCATAAAGTATTTAAAGATGCTTTATTTAGAGAATTAAATAATTATATAAATAAAGGTTTTAATAAAGATGAATTAGAAAGAGTCCGAAAACAAACATTAGGCGAAATTATTTCAAGTTTGAATTCTCCAGAATATATTGCAAATCAATATACGAAGTTTTATTTTGAAGGTGTTGAGCTGTTTGAACTGATTGATATATTAGAATCAGTAACGGTTGATAGTGTTCAGCAAACATTGAAATCATTAATTGATTTTGACAATATAGTTGAAAGTCGTTTGGTGAAACAAAATGGCTAGAACGCTTATAATAGGTGGAAGCGGCGATATTGGACTTTCAATAGTAGACGAATGTTTATCACTTGGTAATGAAGTCATACTACATTATAATAGTTCGAATTTAAATCTACTTAAACAAAGATACGAAGGACAAGCAGTTAGTTTTCTACAGTTTGATCTTGCAATCAGGAATGACATAAGTGAATTAGAATCAGTAGGACATATAGATCAGTTGATATACGTAGCTGGACAATCGTCATTTGGATCTATTCAAGACTTTACTGATCAAGAAATTGATGTACAATACCATATAAATGTATTTTCTTTAATTAAGGTAGTACAATTATTTGTAGATAGACTGAGAAAAAGTGAAAATGGAAGAGTTATTGTTGTATCTTCAATTTGGGGAGAAACAGGTGCAAGTTACGAAACGATTTACTCAACTATGAAAGCGGCACAATTAGGTTTTGTAAAGTCATTAGCTAAAGAGTTAGCTTTAACATCAATTACAGTTAATGCTATAACTCCAGGCGTTGTTCATGGTAAAATGACAGATGAACTTGATGCAATTACTCAAACACAGTTAAAAGAAGAAATACCACAAGGTCGCTTTGTTACGACTGGAGAGATTAGTGCGACTGTAGCTTATTTACTAAACCCGCTATCTCAAAGTGTAACTGGCCAAGTACTTCGAATTAACGGAGGATGGTATATTTAATATTGGGGTGGATATTATGGAAGAAGTAATTAAAAAAGAATGGTACTTAGAATATGATATTCAAGTAAATAGAGCAGGATTATTAGGGGATATATCTAGTCTATTAGGTATTTTAGGTATTAATATTATTACGATTAATGGTGTAGACCAAGGGAGAAGAGGTTTGCTCATTAAAACAGATGATATGAATAAAGTTAAACGCTTCGAAAATATCGTGAAAGAAATTGATGATATTACCATAAAGAAATTACGTACACCTGGTTTAAGAGATAGATTGGCAGTAAGACATGGTAGGTATATTAAACGAGATGTTGATGATAAAAAGACATTTAGATTTGAAAGAAAAGATTTAGGTTTGTTAGTTGATTTTATGGCTGAACTTTTTAAAGAAAATCGACATAAATTGATTGGTGTACGTGGTATGCCGAGAGTTGGTAAGACAGAGTCAGTAGTAGCAGCAAGTGTCTGTGCACATAAGAAATGGTTGTTTATTAGTTCAACTCTGATTAAACAAACTGTGAGAAGCTCTCTCTTAAAAGGTGAGTATGGAGACGAGAACGTTTATATAATTGATGGTGCTGTAACATCTAAACAGACAGATGAAAAGCATAAACAGTTGGTTAGAGAAGTCATGAGTTTACCAACTATTAAAGTCGTTGAACATCCTGATTTATTTGTGCAGCGCTCAGAATATAGTCTTGAAGATTTTGATTATATTATTGAATTGAGAGAAACTGAAGATCAAGAAATTACATACGAACAATTGAATAAAAATGATTTATTTACAAATGACAATATGGCATTTGGAGATGGATTTGGTTTCTTTGAATAATTTTGCTGAGGTGAATATATTTTGAAATATATTGGGGAAACATTAAGGAATAAAAGAGAACAGTTAGGTATGACATTAGTTGAACTTGAAAAAAAGACTAAGATACAGAGACCATTTTTAGTGATGATTGAAAAAAATGAATTCGAAAAATTACCAAATCCTGATTACGCTAGAGGATTCATCACTAAGTATGCATCTGCAATTAATGTAAGTCCTGCAGAATTAATTGATAAACATCAAAGTGAATTGCCTAAAACAACGCCATCTGCAAAAGAAGCATTTCGTATATTAACACAAGAGAAAAGAAGCCAAACAGAAATATCTGAGAATAAAATGGTCGCTAAGTTAATTACTCAAATGGTTACTTTCTTTGGCGTATGTCTTATTGCTTGGGTATTATTAATAATTATCATTTAATTATATAAGCGATTGATTTATAATAGTATTATTATGTGTTTGTATGAAAAGAAGGAGAAAGAATATGAATATTCCTAATCAGTTAACGGTATTACGTGTTATTTTAATACCTATTTTTGTATTATTTTTACTTGTTGATTTTAATATGGGACAAATGAGCTTTTTGTTCGGTCAAGAAATGCGAGTAGAACAATTTATAGCAGGTATTATCTTTATTTTAGCTTCTGTTACAGATTGGTTTGACGGCTATTTAGCTAGAAAATGGGAACTTGTAACAAACATGGGGAAATTTTTAGACCCATTAGCTGATAAATTATTAGTAGCTAGTGCATTAATTGCATTAGTAGAACTAGATAAAGTATCTTCTGTTATCGCAATCATTATTATAGCGAGAGAATTTGCAGTAACGGGGTTACGATTATTGCAAATAGAACAAGGATTTGTAAGTGCAGCAGGTCAATTAGGTAAAATTAAAACGGCGGTTACGATGGTAGCTATTGTATTTATTTTACTACAAGAACCTTTCTCTACTTTATGGCAAATTAATTTAGGGCAATGGCTAATGTATGTGGCTACATTCTTTACTATTTTATCTGGAATAGAGTATTTTTATAATGGTAGAGATGTATTTAAAGGATCAAAATAATAATGACAATCAACCTACAACATTGAGTTTGTAGGTTTTTCTTTAGGAGGAACATATATGAAAGTGAGCATATTAAGTGTTGGTACTGAAATATTATTAGGACAAATTGCGAATACCAATGCTCAATTTATCTCAAAAGTATTAAACGAACTTGGTGCTAGTGTTGTGAGACATGTTGCAGTTGGTGACAATCCGGAAAGATTAGAAAGAACTTTTAAAGAAGAATTATTTAACCATGATGTTGTTATTCTCACTGGAGGATTAGGACCAACTAAGGATGATTTGACGAAACAAACGGTAGCACAAGTGTTAGAGAGAGGTCTTGAAACAAATCAACAAGCCATGGGTCATATAGAGCGATATTTTAAAAATGAAAATCGCACTATGACGCCTAATAATAAACAGCAAGCGCTTGTTATTGAAGGTAGTGATGTATTAAATAATGATGTCGGTATGGCTCCAGGCATGTATTTGGAGTTAGATGACAAAAAAATTGTATTGTTACCAGGTCCACCAAAAGAACTTCAGCCTATGGTTAATCAATATCTTATACCATATTTCTTGAATGAAGCGCGTGTGATTTTCTCTGAGTCATTAAAGTTTACTGGAATAGGTGAATCAAGCCTAGAAACGGAATTGATGGATATAATAGATAATCAAACGAATCCTACAATAGCTCCTTTAGCAGGTCAACATGAAGTTTCATTAAGAATAACTGCAAATACAGAAACGAAACAAAAAGCGCTCGAATTAATCAAGCCTGTAAAAGAAGAAATTCTAAGTAGAATTGGTAAGTACTATTATGGCAGTGATGATTTGTCAATTGAAGAAGCGGTATTTAATGAATTAGATCAACCTTTTGTAATTTATGACGGCATAACTGATGGAGTACTATATTCAAGGTTAAAGCTTAGTGAGAAAAGTGAAGAGTACTTAAAAGCTTATACAGTTAAAAATGATTGGTCAGACAGTGTACTTAATATTGCACAAAATGATACAAGTGAAGAAATCACTAAAAAGTTAAAAGAAGTATTTAAAGTAGAAAGCACCATCTTATTATTGCAAGATGATAAAGAGTCTACAGTTTATATTTCGCATAAGCAAAAAAACAAAAAATTTATTTCTTCGTTAAGCCAATCATATGCTGGAAGACGTGATAGAATAAGCAATATAGCACTTATTGAATATTTAAACTTATTACGATGAGATTCATAATTTAATAATATCGGTACCTATGTTCGCATATTTTCAAAAAACGAACACAAAAACACGAACAAATATTCGCTTTATGCTTGCAATTTAGAACGAAACCAGATATAGTAATAATAGCTAATTAAACAAGTAAATTCATTTTATATATATAGGAGGTTATCGCGTGAACGACCGTCAGAAAGCACTCGATACAGTAATTAAGAATATGGAAAAATCCTTTGGTAAAGGGGCAGTAATGAAGCTAGGGGATAATACAAGTAGAGAAGTATCTGCAGTTTCTAGTGGATCTATCACACTTGATAAAGCACTAGGCGTTGGTGGATATCCTAAAGGACGTATCATAGAGATATATGGACCAGAAAGTTCTGGTAAAACGACAGTAGCTTTACATGCTATTGCCGAAGCACAACGACAAGGTGGCGTAGCTGCTTTCATTGATGCTGAACACGCATTAGATCCTGTTTATGCTAAGAACTTAGGCGTAGATATTGATAACCTATACTTATCTCAACCTGACCATGGTGAGCAAGGATTAGAAATAGCTGAAGCTTTTGTACGAAGTGGTGCTGTGGATATCGTAATTATTGACTCAGTTGCTGCTTTAACACCTAAAGCAGAAATTGAAGGCGAAATGGGAGATACTCATGTTGGTTTACAAGCAAGATTGATGAGTCAAGCTTTGCGTAAATTATCAGGAGCAATTTCTAAATCTAATACAACTGCAGTATTTATAAACCAAATTCGTGAAAAAGTTGGCGTTATGTTTGGTAACCCAGAAGTTACACCTGGTGGACGTGCACTTAAATTCTATAGTTCTGTCCGTTTAGAAGTACGTCGTGCTGAACAATTGAAACAAGGACAAGAAGTTGTAGGTAACCGTACTAAAATTAAAGTTGTTAAAAATAAAGTTGCACCACCATTTAGAGTAGCAGAAGTAGATATCATGTATGGTGAAGGTATTTCTCGTGAAGGTGAGTTAATAGACTTAGCTGTTGAATATGATTTTGTTGATAAATCTGGTGCTTGGTATTCATACAATGGAGAACGTATGGGTCAAGGTAAAGAAAATGTTAAATCTTATTTAAAAGAAAATCCAGCAATTATTGAAGAAATTGATGGTCTTTTAAGAGATGAATTAGGCTTCAATGGTAAAAAGAAAGAAGAAGTTAAAAAAGAAGATAAAGCTAAAAAGGAAGACAAAGCTGAAAAGACAGGAAGTCCAGGACAAGAAACTTTATTAGACTAAACTGTGTTTATCTATAAATTTAAACATTCTATGAATCACTTTTTTTAAAGTAGATTTGTAGAATGTTTTTTTATAAAAGAGTATTAAAAATAAAGTCCATGTCCTTGACACTTGTACAAATTTAAACGTACAATTGAGTTGTATGATTCCAATGTTCCATTTAATCATATTTTTGTATATATAAGACATAGAACCTAGATAGAAGGAGGTGTTTATGTGGACTTATTAACCCTCTTACTCATTTTGCTAGGAGTTATTCTAGGTGTTGTTGTAGGATACTTTTTCGCACATAATAGCTTAACGAAAAAGCAAGATCAAGCCCGTCAGTCTGCTCACTATATAATAAGTGAGGCTAATAAAGAAGCTGAGAGCCTAAAGAAAGAAAAGTTGATTGAAGCAAAAGAAGAAAATCAACAAATTAGAGATCATCTTGATAGTGAAATACGAGAGAGAAGAAGTGACCTACAAAAGCAAGAAGCAAGATTACTTCAAAAAGAAGAGAACTTAGAGCGCAAATCTGATCTTTTAGACAAAAAAGATGAAATTCTAGAAAACAAAGAAGCTAAAATTGAAGAGCGACAACAACAGGTAGATGCAAAAGAGAGTAATGTTCAAGAAATAATAACGAAACATGAACAAGAACTAGAACGCATCTCCGGACTAACACGTGAAGAAGCTCGTAAAGAGCAATTTTCACAAGTTGAAGAAGAACTGTCACATGATATTGCTGTACTTGTAAAAGACAAAGAACGCGAACTAAAAACAAATGTAGATAAGAAAGCTAAAGAACTGTTAGCAACAACAGTGCAAAGATTAGCTGCAGATCATACTTCTGAGTCAACTGTATCAGTTGTTAATCTACCTAACGATGAAATGAAAGGTCGTATTATCGGTCGTGAAGGTCGAAATATACGTACTTTAGAAACATTGACAGGTGTAGATTTAATAATAGACGATACACCAGAAGCAGTCATTTTATCTGGATTTGACCCAATTCGTAGAGAAATCGCTAAGACAGCTTTAACTAATTTAGTATCTGATGGACGTATCCATCCAGGTAGAATTGAAGATATGGTTGAAAAAGCGAGAAGAGAAGTTGATGAACTGATGAGAGAATCAGGTGAACAAGCTACCTTTGAATTAGGTATTCATAACTTACATCCAGAATTGGTTAAAATTTTAGGACGAATGAAATATCGTACAAGTTATGGCCAAAGTGTACTGAAACACTCTGTAGAAGTTGCACAACTTTCAGGAATGTTAGCAGCTGAATTAGGTGAAGATGTCACTTTAGCAAAACGAGCAGGTTTATTACATGATATTGGGAAAGCTATTGATCACGAAGTTGAAGGTAGCCATGTTGAAATAGGGGTAGAACTTGCAAAGAAATATCATGAACATGATACAGTCATAAATGCAATACACTCACATCATGGGGATGTAGATCCAACATCAGTCATTTCTATATTGGTAGCAGCAGCAGATGCATTAAGTGCTGCAAGACCAGGAGCTAGACGTGAAACTTTAGAAAATTATGTAAAACGCTTAGAAAGATTAGAAGAAATATCAGAAGGTTATCAAGGTGTAGAAAAAGCCTTTGCAATACAAGCAGGTAGAGAGATTAGAGTAATTGTTTCTCCTGAAGATATTGACGACTTGAAAGCACATAGGATAGCAAGAGATATTAAAGATCAAATAGAAGGTGAATTACAATATCCAGGGCATATTAAAGTGACAGTTGTCCGCGAGATGAGAGCAACCGAATACGCTAAATAGTTGCCCTTAAATTTAAAACCCTTTAACCACAACGGTTAGAGGGTTTTTTGTTTGCTTTTTAATGGAAATAAGGGCCAAAAAAGGGCTGTTTGGTTATAATATATCTTTTTTATCTATGTCCTCAAGTTTATTTATCAGCTCATTTTTCATCTGATTAGTAACGTGAGTGTAAACCCCTAAGGTAGTTCTATAATCACTATGACCAACTCTATCCATAATTGCTTTTATTGATATGCCCATTTGAGTCAGTAATGAAATATGAGTGTGTCTAAGGGTATGCGTAGTTATTTTCTTTTTTATTTTAAGATTAATTCTAGCTTTTTCAAGAGCTTCGTTAACTCTATTAAAATATATTGGATTACCTCTATAGTTTGTAAAAACAAAGTTTCTATTAATATATCTACTATCCCATTGGGTAGCCTTTTTATTTTCTAACATACAAGCTTTTAAAATTTCACAGCTGCGATTAGTCAGATCAATCGTTCTATAACTGTTGAGGTTTTTAGTAGTATCTTTTACCCCATACTGCCCTTTTGAGTTTGCTTTACGTTGTATGGTGCCATCAATTGTAAGTTTTTTATTTTTTAAATCTATATTTTCTTCTTCAATTGCTAACAATTCTCCTATTCTCATTCCATTTAAAGACAAAAATTCCACAATAGAATACATGAAAAAATAATGACGTCTGTTATCAATATTATTAGCAGTAATTTTCATTACATAAAGTTCATCAAGAATTTGTTTTAATTGATCTTGCTCTAAATAATTATTTTTCTTAGATTTAATTTCATCAAATGTTAAAGCTTTAATTGGTACACTTAAATCATTCAGATAAGGGAATGAAACGCCATAGTTTACTTTAATATAGGTCATTACTTTTTTGAATATACTTAAAACATCTCTATTAGTCTGATTTGAGTATTGATAGTCACTTAATTTATTAAAACAATTTTGTAGATAGGGTAGATTAAGTTTAGAAATTAGTACATCAAAATCTAATATTTTATATAATATTTTCCCCTTAGTTAAATAAGTTTTTATAGTAGTTTCTTTATTTTTGGTATTCACTTTATAATGTTGTTCCCACATATTGTAGGCTGTTTTGAAAGTTAATGTATTGAATCCTTCAATCTGACTACTGCTTTCTATTTTTTTGATTTTTTCATCTAGTATACGTTGTGCTTCTTTTCTTGATTGTTTAGTTTTAGAATTCATAAGTACACTGACTCTTTTCTTTTTACCAGTCATACTATCTTTATATTTTTCATAAAATCTATATTTTACTTTTTTATTACTGGATTTGTGTTCTTCTATCCACATTGATAGCCCTCCTAAATCAATTTAACGCCGACTAAACGGTGTGTTTTGCTTCTGTTCATCAATAACTCTAAGCGTTGATAAGCATCTTCAAAAGATACTCTAAAGTAGCCCATAATTAATTCTACAGTCCATAAATTATGCGTTACGATTAATCGTTCAGGCATCCTTAATAATAACGAGAACTTTTCGGCTTCAGCTTCTTGCTTGTAGTTAAATAAACCTTTCATTTTTGTCTGATTTCCTAAGTGCATATAGAAATGAGCGAACTCATGACAAAATTCGCGCCACATATTTTCTGAACTATCACTTCTAACACATATCACATCTCTATTCCTAATCTTTGCATATAATGTAGTAGGCGAGTTATAGACTACTATAATGTTATATATGCTACTTATATAATCAATATTCAAATCATTTTTATCTAAAATTGTATATGCTGTTATTTCGTTAACAACTTCTTCGACTCTCATAAAACATCCTCCAAATCTAATCAAATGATCTAATTAATTTAATAACTTTGCCTATGATATTAATATTATTAATATCATCGATAGGATGGATTGTATTATCAACAGATACATAGTTCGATAGTTTTTTGATTTCAAATTTATCTGATTCAGTAAAGTTAATTTCAGCAACAAACTGATTAAAAGGTGTTCCATTCATTTCATCATTAATAACTACAATATCTTTATCGAATAGTAAAGGTTCAATGTTGTCTGTGTCATCAAAGTAAACAACGATAGCTTGATCATTATTTTCTATTCTTTTGTTATCTCTTGAAGTAGCAAATTTTGATATTCCAATTCTAAATTGTTTGTATCTTTCTGGTATTTCAATTAAAGTGTTCGTATTCATGTTTATTTCCTCCTATTTTAAGAACGTATGTTCGGTTTAAGGTTGTAAGAAAAGCCGACCAGTATATTTAGTGGTCAGCTAAATTTTAAAAATTATTCATAGTCACTAGGATCATATTCATATCCGTATTGTTCTGCATCTCTTCTTCTTATATTTTCTTTTTCAGCTTCAGAAGCGTTATTCCATTCATCTTGGCCATTAACCCAATTTTCATGCGCTACTTGTTCACTAGGTGTTCTATAAACGCCGTTATTTTCATAATCAAATGTGTCTTCTGATTCTTCCATTTCTCTATCCATTCTTTCTTGTGCTTCAGGGCTTACACAACCACCTACGGTACAGAATGAACCATCTGGTTTATAGTATCCCATTGCATCGCCACCACCTGGAGCTTGAACATAAGTGTTTCCTTCTGCATCTACTTGACCGTTAACATTCTCCCCATTTTTAAACTTTTGAGCCATTTCGTCTTTTGTTGGTGTTTGTTCTTGTGTAGTTTGTTCTGTAGTGTTTACTTCTTCGGTCGGTTGTTCAATAGAAGTAGTTTCTTGAGTAGACTGTTCTTCGGTTTTAGGTTCTGATTTCTTAGTAGTTTCTTTTTTCTTAGGTTCTTTTTTTTCAATTTCTTTCTTTGTATCCTTAGTATCTTCTTTAGTTGAACTTTCTTCTTTTTGACCACATGCACCTAACAGCAAAGCAACTGATAGGATAGTTATTAATAGTTTTTTCATTTATGCATCTCCTTGTATAAATTTTATATTTTAATCAATTATTGTTATAATAAATGGGATATCGGGCGCTCGTGGTCATATTATTGTTCTCATACTCAAAGACTATGCGTTGCACTTTCTAACTACTTCTATTGAGTTTGTTAGCTTAGCTCAAAGTTGCCATATCTAAAAATTAGACTTAGGTTTTCTTTGAATTCACCCGATACTTACTATA
The DNA here is from genome assembly GCF_002018435.1 of Mammaliicoccus fleurettii. Lineage (NCBI taxonomy): Bacteria > Bacillati > Bacillota > Bacilli > Caryophanales > Staphylococcaceae > Mammaliicoccus > Mammaliicoccus fleurettii. The sequence continues at coordinate 127,048 of NZ_MWJM01000001.1, forward strand.
TATTACTATATAGTAGGGCAATTAATTACCTGTAAACGGTCTAGTAGCTGTAATTCCTAGGCTTGACGTTGGTACTGTTGCACGAGAGAATGTACTTCCTAAAGATGTTAGATTCTTGATAGTCGAACCATTCCCTTCTCTAATAGCTCTTAATGTTTTATAAGAACCAGACGATGCAATTGGTTTACCTAAAATTTCAGATACATTTGTAGCAGTTCCGTTGCTCAATTGTGTTATCGCCACCGTTTTTTATCGGTGGCTTCTTTGTGTTTCCACAAAGTTCAGCATATGTGTTTATCCCATTATAATTCAAACAACTATTATTTTGCTCTTTTTTGTCAAACTTGTTTATTAATCAAGTACAATCTAAAATTAGTGTAAAAAATATATTCAGATAGTGGTTGTGCTACCTGAATATCAATGTAAAAGTAATGGTACAATTATTCCGACTATGGTAATAACTAAACTAATTATTGCAATGGTTATCGTATTTTGATGTCTAATATCTTCTTTGATTTCTTTTCTATTTTCATCCATTTTATCAAATACTCTGTCTAATTTATTATCTAAGTGATTTCTAAATTGTTCATATTCTTCGCGTTTAATATGTTCACTCATACTATCTCCTCCATATACATTAGTGTTATTATCTATTATTTTAACATGAGGAGATAAAAGTTTTCCTTTTAAATTCCTTTTCATTAAAGAAGTTTCATAATCTATTACTTCACCCATATCTATACCTCCTTGCTTTTAGGAATCATAGGAATTTTTGTACAAAGTAATTCATTTAAATGAGTTTCAGTCATAATAGATGATAGATCTTCTTCTGAGAGAAGTTCAACATTAAATTTTGTATCGGTAACAAAGATTTTCAACATTCTAAAAGTGTGAGTCATATCATAAGTTCTAATGTCTTCCATTGCGATATCCGTATATACTTTATATAAGGTAAATTGAAAGTCTTTGTATGATTCTTTCATTTCTGAAGCTTCTATATTGATTGTCCAGATATTATTAACAGAATTACCTACTTGTCCAACTTTGTCATAAGAAATAATATTAACTAAAATATCATTTTTCTCACCTGGAATGTCCAATTCATTTAGTCCGCTTAATGTAAATCTTATACCTAATTCTGAGCCATTTTTTAAACGGTTAAAGTCTTTTAAAGGATTATCTTCTTTCATACCTGTTTGACTTATATAAAAATTAAAGCTTGATAAAGATGGTCTTATTTCAAAATCGCTATTAGGAATTTTCATTACATATACACCTCAATGTTATATTTTTATTTTACTTATCGCCTTTAGCTCTCATATCTTTTTCTATATAGTAATCAGTTAAATCAGATATTTCTTTCATAATTTCTTTTTTACTTTCATCAGACAAATTGTCCCAACCTTCTTTATCAGAGAACATTAACACTTCAGCATCTTCAAGCAGGTTAGTACTTTCTTTCTTAACACCACTTAAATCATCGATTGAAACGTCTAAGATATCTGCAATTTTATATAACATATCTAAAGAAGGTTTTCTTCTTCCGGTTTCATATCCAGTATACGCTGGACGAGAAATATCTAATTTTTTCGCTATGTCTTCTTGAGATAATTTTTTTAAGTTTCTATATTTCTTTAAATTTTTATTTAGCATATGAATGCACCTCTAATATTAATGTAACTCATTGTCACTTTGTAGTAAATGTAATTTTCCGCAACAATAGTATTGACTTTGTGACAAAACGTGACTATAATGAATGTAACGAAACGTCACAAGGAGGTGCTAACAATGAATAACAAATGGTTATTAGACCGTCGAAAAGAACTTGGTATGACACAGCAAGACTTAGCAAACATTACTGGATTGCATAGATCATATATCACTATGATAGAGAATGGTACTAGAAACCCTAGTGTAACGTCAGCTAAAAAGATAGCTAAAGCAATAAATGTTGAATGGGTAATTTTTTTTACTAACAATAGTGACAAATCGACACAAGTTTGCAATTAGAACACTTGATTTATTCGACCAACAAAATTAAGGAGGGTCAAATATGGAAAAGGTTTTTAAAGTAATCTCCCACATCACAATTGCCGTTGTAATATGGAAGATTTATAAACTTGAACAAAAATCAAGCTTCGAAAAAATGATAAAAGAATATCAAGAAATTCAATATAAAAAAGCAGTGGAAATGGGTCGAAATTTTATGAAACGCTAAAAATTAATGTAATTGATGCATTTCTCTAAGTAATTTCTCGATGAATTCATCATTAGATTTTTGATAAGCAAGTAATTGAATTTTTAAAGAATTGAGAGGATTACTTTCATCTGATTTTCCAGTCTCTTCATCAAAAATCTCTTGATATCTTGCATCACGTTCAGCGAATAGAGCATTAAATTTTTTATATTCAAGTTTAGACATGTTTTACACCTCCTTTGCTAAAAGGTGTAAACGAATTATATCAATTATAAATCATACAGACCATATGATTTATTCGACTAACACAAACTAATTATATCTATTAATCAGTGAACATGATAGACCAGTCAGTTCACGGAAGGAGAGGGTGCAATGAAGAAATTTAAATTATTTAATCACTATCAATACGAAATAAGTATTAAGAAGTTTAAAGCACTACATCTAATAACTCTAAATATAGTGCTTATAACTTATACGTATCAATTTTTGAAACAGTGGTGGTTAGAATTCAAAGATTACGAAAATGCTTTTGAATTATATTTCAAAACGACTAATCATTTTGAACGCTCATCTAAAAATTTTGATACTAAAGATAATTGAATTTTAGAATTAGTTTTCATGAATTCTTCCATTAAATATTTTTCAGTTTTATTTAATGGTCTAAGTTTAGCAAATTTTATAAATAGATTTTCTAAGTCATCACTATATTCTTGCCAATTATCATCAATAAATTTATCGATATTCAAAGTATCACCACCTTTCAATCTAATAATACAAATTTGAAAGTAATTAAGTAAGACAGAACTTAAAACGAACATGTTGGCGTCCTACTAGAGCGTTTAAGAGCGAGAGTGAGCGAAGATATGAGCCACGCTTAAATACATTTAATAGTCATTGCCAAGACTAAACGTTGTAATAGGACGTCAACAAAAGAAAAAGGAGGATATCTAATGATAAAAGAGAAACGTAATTCAGTAACGGTTTTACCTAGTAAGCAGAATACGATATTAGATGAAGAAATTTTCATTGAGCCTATCTATATTAAAGCAACAAGAGCTTGTGAATTATTTGATTTATCAAGATCTACAGTAAATAAATATCTTCAAGAAGCTGAGGAAGATGAAAAATACAGAAATAGAATATCAATAGCAGTTGCTCAAAATATTTTATTAGTAAATATAAGAGTGTTTGAAGAATTTTTAAGAAGTAAACATAAAAAGTTTTTATAAGGAGGAAATACAAATGAATTATCTACAACTAATCAAAATAACACTCCTAATCATCGTCTTGGCGGAGGAGATTAGAAGTGCTAGAAAATCAAAAATTCACATCAAAACAAGCGATGTATCAATAAGTGGTGATGCACTAACTAAATATCGAAATTCTCAAACTTAATCTTGAACATCATCGTTTTTTGTTTGTAAATTCTTGAATTGTTCATGAGCATATGATGTTGCATCCAAATATTCATTGAAATAAATTTCTCTACGATGATTCAAATAATCTGTATATTCTTCATTTGTTCCAAACTCATCACGATTTTGAACATGAGGCAATGTTTGAATATACGCACATCCAAAGTCAAACGCTTGAGTACTTACATTATTATTCATAAATTTCACCACCTTTCATAATAAATTAATTTAATTGTATCAAATCAAAATAATAAATCTACAAAAAATTAGGAGGTCATTCAAATGACAACAAATTTAAAAGTGATTGAACAAAACAAAGAATTATATGTAGATAGCAGAGAAATAGCAGAAATGGTTGGAAAACGGCATGCAAATTTAGTAAGAGATATTGAGAATTATGAAAGTGTAATTTCTCAAAACTCAAAATTGAGTTCTCAGAATTATTTCATAGAAAGCACTTATAAAACTAAAGGTAATAATAAATCTTATAAACACTATCTTCTAACTAAAAAAGGTTGCGACATGGTAGCAAACAAAATGACTGGAGAGAAAGGAATTTTATTCACTGCAACTTATGTAGATGCGTTTTATCAAATGCAAGAACAAATCAAACAGACTGCAATTACTTCATCTGATAGTTACATGATTGAAGATCCCGTACAAAGAGCTAAACGTTGGATTGAAGAGCAACAAGAAAAATTAATGCTTGAACAAGAAATTGGGGAGTTAAAACCAAAAGCCGATTATGTTGATGAAATTCTTAAAAGTAATGGAACAATGACAGTTACACAAATAGCAGCCGATTATGGATTATCAGCAACTAAATTAAACAAAATACTAAACGAAGCAAGATTGCAAAGAAAAGTTGGAGATCAATGGATTTTGTATAAAGAACACATGAATAAAGGATTAACAAAATCTAATACTATTTCAATAGTTCGTACTGACGGAAGAAATGATACTAAGTTACAAACTAAATGGACTCAAAAGGGACGTTTAAAAATACATGAAATTCTTTCAGAAAAAGGATATGAAGCTCAATTATCAAGTGAGATTGCATAAAAAAATAACTGAACTAGGTGACCAAACCTAGTCCAGTTACACTCAACGACCAAATTGAGATTTTAGAACACATCATTTATTCGACCAAATGATGATAACTAAATAATACATCACTTGATGTGAACTTTAAAGACAGAACAGTTAACCAAACAGGCGATTTTTAAATATAGATTATAGAAAGTAGGTATACAACATGACACACATAATTAGAAGACAAATAGAACGAACAGGAATGACTCAACAACGTTTAGCAGATATAGGACTAACAACTAAAAGTAATATGTCAATGATGGTTAACGGTCAAAGAAACATATCATCAGACACATATAAAGCATTAGCAACAAATAGTAATGATGGTGTATTTGTAACTGATACCTTAAATGAGTTTTCAGATGGCTTTTCAACACCAGCACACAGTGATCGTGTGTATTACGACCACCCAGGATTAATCAAAGAACAATTAATAGTAGAAATGTATGAAGCAATAGAGTCACTAAAAAGGGCTGATTTTAGTAAAAGACCCGAATTCATGAATAGAGAAGAGAAAGAAAGCGTATTAGAAACGATGTCTGAATGTAGGGACGTATTATTTCAAGGGCAGATGTTTATAAATAAAACTTGTGAACACATTCATCAAAATCCAAGGGATGTAGTTAAAGCACATGAACAGAAATTAAAAATGGAAAGAAGAATCTAGGAGGGGTTAAATGAACATCTTAAAGTACCCAATATTAACTTTAGTAATTGTAATTGAATTTTTTATTGTAGCTAGTTTTTCAGTAACGCCTATAGAACATTCATTTATGTTCTGGCTAGTAACGATATTATTTTTTGAAATGTTCGATCACTTATTTAATGAGTTAAAAAGCGAAGAAGATATTTAAAGGAGGGATCTAAATGTTAGAAGTTGGAGAAAAACGAAATAGTAATTTTCAGTTACAGGGTTTTTGGTTTGAAAAAGAAATTGGTTATTACGGTGACTATATTGATATGAAAATTACGTGCAAAAAAACAGAAAGAACGGTAGTTTCAGCTTGTTTCTCATCAGCTGATGATTATGAAACGCAAAAAGAAAACATTGTAGCAATGATTAATGATTACTTGTTAGAAAACACGACCGAAAATGAAAGACTGTACAACTACTTGACCAGTAGAAATTGGAACCATGATTTATTCGACTAAAAAAAGACACCTCAACAAAGGTGTCCGACTAAGAAATATTATTTGTAACTATTATACCACAGGAGGATATGGATATGAAAATTAAGTTAATTAAATTAGTGCTAGATAACTTTAAAGGCGCTAAACACTTTGAACTAAACACAGATGGAAAAGACATTGTGGTTAAAGGTGAGAACAACACAGGTAAGACAACAATTGCAGATGCGTTCTATTGGTTACTTTTCAATAAAGATAGTAAAGGTGCTACCAAGTTTGCCATTAAAACATTAGATAACGCAGGCGAAGAAATCAACAACTTAAAACATAGTGTTTATGCAGTATTGAATATTGATGGAAAAGAACATCATATTAAAAAAACTTATTCAGAAAAATGGACTCGTAAACGAGGACAAGCAAAAGCAAGTTTTACAGGACATGAAACTGTATACGAATTAGGTGCTTCTAAAGAAGAACTCACACCAAAGAAATTAAAAGACTTCAATGAATTTATTAATTCAATAATCAGTGATGAACAAATATTCAAATTAACAACTAATCCTTTTTGGTTCAACAGTTTGAAACAAGATGAACGCAAAAAAATACTAATGAGTTTAGTAGATGAAGTAACGGACGAAGATGTAATTAAATCAGATGACAAGTTAAAAGAACTTAAAAAGTTATTGGGTGATGGATCACTTGATGATTTCAAAATGAGAATAGCGAGAAATAAAAAAGCAATCAATGAAGATTTAAAAGCAATACCAGTAAGAGTTGATGAAATTAATCATAATATGCCAGACATTCAAAAATACGATAAGACTAAATTAGATAAAGAATTAACGGATATAAACAATGAAATCAAGTCAGTTGATGAACAAATCAAAGATATAGAAAACGGTTTATCAGTCGGAAAGATTGATAAGAATATCAAGTCTAAACAATTAGAGGTTCAGTATCTGATAGATAATCACAACAGTGATAGCAGAAGAAAATTAACTTCATTGATCAATCAAGAATCAGAACACGAAAGAGCGATAGCAGTTAAAAAAAGAGATTTAAATAACCTATATTCTGAACATCGAAGTAACGAAAGCGAACTGGAAGAACAGAACGAAAAGTTTAAGAGTTTAGGAAAAATGCATAAAGAGTTAGTAAATGAAGAAAAAGAGTTCTCAACTGCAACGGCATGTGATTGTTGTGGCCAAGATATACCAGCACATATGCAAGAACAAGCCATAAAGAAAATGCAAGAAAGTTACAACGTTGATAAGTCACAAAAGTTAGAGAGAATTCAATCAGATGGTATTGAAATTAGAAACAGAGTTAATTACCTATCTGAACAAAACAATGAAATTGAAGAATCTATTGAAAAACTCAAAAAAGAAATTGAAGAAGATAAGAAAACTTTAGAAAGCTTAAAAGAAGAAATCAAAGTTTTAGAAAGTAATAACACAAAAGTTGAAGATACAGACGATTACAAGCAATTAGATAGTGAAATTCAAGCACTTAAAGAACAAAAGGAACAATCTATCCAAAGTTTAAATGAAGACGTTGAAAGCCTTATTAAGAACAAAAAAGAACCTTTAATTAATCAACAAGAAGATATTAAACAAAAACTAGATGATATCAATGTAAATAAACGTGCAACTGATCGTATTAACGAATTAGAAAGTAAACAAGAACAACTAGCGCAAGAATACAACGAATTAGAACATGCAACATTCTTAACAGAAGAATTTACGAAACAGAAAGTAAATCTTATGGAAAGTTCAATTAATGACAAGTTTGAAATAACGAACTTTAAGTTATTCAACGTTTTAATCAACGAAGGTGTTGAAGATGTTTGTATCGCTATGCATAACGGTGTTCCATACGATAGTGGATTAAATAACGCAGCAAGAATCAATGTAGGTTTAGACATCATCAACGCTTTATCTAAACACTATGATTTCTATGCACCAATCATGATAGATAATGCTGAATCGGTTACAGATGTTCATAAAACAACATCACAACAGATTCAACTAGAAGTTAGTAAAGAAGACAAAGAATTAACAGTACAAGTAATTTAATAAAAAAATGGAGGAATTTAAAATGACAAATCAAAATCAAGTAGCAGAAAAAATGAGTACAACTTATGAGGTTAATGGAGAAACGGTGAAACTATCTCCAGGCATAATTAAAAAATATTTAGTTAGAGGTAACAAAGAAGTGAACGATCAAGAAATTATGATGTTCTTATCACTTTGTAAATATCAAAAATTAAACCCGTTCTTAAATGAAGCCTACCTTGTGAAATTTGGTGGAGATGCTCAAATCATAGTAGGTAAAGAAGCGTTCATGAAACGTGCTGAATCAAACGCTAAATACAAAGGTATTGAAGCAGGCATTATTGTAGAAAGAAACAACGAATTACACGAAATAGAAGGTGCAGTAAAACTTAAAAACGATATTTTAATCGGTGGTTGGGCAAAAGTTTACAGAGCTGATAGAGATATCCCAGTTGTATCAAAAGTATCGGTAGAAGAATACGACAAGAAACAATCTACATGGAAACAAATGCCACTCACAATGATTAGAAAAACAGCTATTGTAAATGCGTTACGTGAAGCATTCCCAGAGAATCTAGGTGCTATGTATACAGAAGAAGAAAGTAATCACCCAATCAATGTGAATGATGATGTACAACAAGAAATTAATCAAAATGCTAATAAAACTGCTATAGATATTCCGAAAGAAGAACCTCAAAAAGTAGAAAAACCAATAGAGAAAGAAAAAGTTGAAGTTGAATCTGCTCAATTTGAAGAAGTAAAAGAGCCTAAACAAACTAAGCAATCAATATTCGATGAAGGATTATTCGGTAATGAAAATTAATTGTATAGGTAGTGGTTCTAATGGGAACTGCTACCACATTACAGACGGACATACTGAATTACTTCTAGAATGTGGCTTTAACTTCAAAAAGATACAACAAGCATTGAATTATCAATTAAAAAACATATCAGCATGTTTAATCAGTCATAGGCACATGGATCATATCAAAGGATTAAAAGAAGTGATGAACTACGGCATTAATTGTTATATCGGAGAAATAGAAAGAGAAGAACTTATTGAAACAGACAAGCGTTATAACAACTTCAGATTAAAAGGTATTCAACCATTAGAACATTTTAGAATTGGTACTTTTACGATATTACCATTTGATGTGCAGCACGATACAGGACAACCATTAGGGTATCTCATTCAGTCAGACAGTGGCGACAAGCTACTGTTTGCGACTGATACCTATTACATCAAGTATAAGTTTACAGGACTTACACACCTATTAATTGAATGTAATAACAGCATTGAAATATTGAATAGAAATGTTGAAACAGGTGTATTGAATCATTCGTTAAAAAAGAGAATCAGAAAAAGTCATTTCAGTTTAGAAAACGTAATTGATTTTATTAAAGATTGTGATTTATCGATATTGAAAGAAACGTACTTGATCCATTTATCAGATAGCAATTCAGACGAAGAACTATTTAAAAAATCAATTCAAAAAGTAACAGGAAGACCAGTATATGTATTTTAAGAAAGGAGAATAGTAATGGACTCAAACGAAGTTTTATCAACAAATATCAAAATATATATGGTGAAAACCAAAAAAAATATAACCGATTTATCTAAAGATACTGGTATCGCAAGAAGTACATTAACGCCGTTAATAAAAGGTCAATCAAAAATGGTTAAATTCGAAACGTTGGACAAAATAACAAAAGCTTTAAACGTTACTGTAGACCAACTTTTTGACTTCAAATATTTATAAGAAAGGAGCGTTAATATGATTCATTGCAGGTTGAAAGAATTAATGGAAGAAAAAGGCGTGACACAAACTGATATATCTATTGCTACAGGTATATCAAAACCAACATTATTAGCAATTTTAAAAGACGAAGCTCAAAGCATTAAGTTTTCAACTATCGAGAAACTATGCGATTACTTCAACATCAGTATGGGTGAATTAATAACAAGAGAATCTAATTTAGAAAAGTTTCATCAAAGAAGAATGTTTATTAAACAACTAGGCGTAACTACTAAATTATTAAAACGTGAATTTGAAAATGAAAACATTTCAGATGTTGAATCTATTCATATTTCTTTAGAGATAGAAAAGGTTTTAAGAAAGGAGAATTCAAATGGCAATATTTAGAGTTTATAAAGAGTCGGGTAATTTTGTAACTGTTCACAAAAATTTTATACACGACAATACAATCAGTTGGAAAGCTAAAGGAATATTACTTTATTTACTTAGTCGACCAGATGATTGGCAAGTATATGAAACAGAATTAGTAAAACATACTAGCGACGGGCTTAGTAGTCTAAAAAGTGGTATCAAAGAACTGGAAGAAGTCGGCTATATAAGAAGAACAAGAAAACGTGATGATAAGGGAAGATTAAAAGAATATGAGTATTCAGTATTTGAACACCCAAACCACATTCGATTATCCAATGTAGGTAAATCCAACGTAGGAAATTCCAACATAGGAAAAACCTACGTAGGAGAATCGAACACTACTAATAATGATAGCACTTATAATGATTCAACTAATAATGATAGTACTAATAGTGACAGTAGTAGTGAGCAGCAGTCGCCGTTCGACTTCTACCAAACTAATGGTTTTGGAATGCTTAAACCTTATATCTCTGAACAGATAGGAGGTTGGATTGATGACTTCAAAGAAAACGGTAATGAAATAGTTATAGAAGCAATGAAAGAAGCGTTAAACAATAATGTATCAACCTGGAATTATGTTAATTCAATACTGAAATCATGGAACCACGATGGAGTTAAAACGGTAGAAGATATATCAGCAAGAAACAAAAAACGTAGTAAACAAGAAGAAGTAGCAGACGAAGATAATCCATATCTTAAATACATGAATAATTGAGGTGATTAGATGAATGGCTTATTCAATCCAAAACTGGCAAATAAGTTAGAACAAAAAACACAGCCTAAATTAATTAGTGAAGGTAAGTGCGATAAATGTGGTCGAGATTATGAGGAATACCAATTTAAAAGTGGTTATTCGTACAGACTAGGTTGTGACTGCAAGATGATTGAGCAAGGTAAAGAAATGACTAAAAACTTTAAACAACGTCAAAATCAAAAAGAAATAAATAAAATTTTAAGTTTTTCTAGTGAAAATGAAGAAACCAAAAACGCATCATTTGAAACATATATTCCAGAAAATGAGAATCAAGCAAAAGCAAAAGTGATTTGCGAAAGATATGCTAGTTCATTTAATCAAGACAATAAACAATCACTTTTATTACAAGGTTCATTTGGACTAGGTAAATCACATTTAGCAATGTCAGTTCTGAAAGAAGTAAAAGATAAGAATTATTCAGTGTTATTCATTAATTTAACTGAATTAATTTCTAAGTTTAGATCCACCTTTGATAAAGATAGTCAATTTACAGAATCGGAATTAGAAAAAGCGATAGGTCAGGTCGATTTAATGGTGTTTGATGACTTTGGTATGAATGTAACTGATTATGGAATGTCAAAACTATTTCAAATTGCTGAAAGTAGAGTTGGAAAACATAACATAATCACAACAAATTTATCTCTAAAGGAATTAACGAAGACAAAAGACCAACAAAGATTATTTAGTCGGTTAATGTCTAATACTACTGGCATAACACTAGAAGGCGACGACCATCGAATGAAGGGATTTAGGAATCTAACATGATAACAATTAAAACAATTATCAGTCGGTTAAATTGTAGTGAAGTATATGCTCAAAAATTTATGAGTATGTGTAACTTTGACCAATCAACTATTAAGCAAGAATTGGCAAGGCAGATTCACAAAAGAGAAACAACGCCAGCAATAATAGTAAATAAACCATTGGAGGAAATAACAATATGATCAATCGATTTATAGGTGTAGGAAGATTAGTACGCGATCCAGATTTCAAAGTTACACAAAGTGGTATGCAATTTGCTAGTTTCACATTAGCAATAAACAGAACGTTTACAAACGCACAGGGTGAAAGAGAAGCAGATTATATCAACTGCGTTGTATTCAAGAAACAAGCCGAGAATGTTAATCAATATTTATCAAAAGGAAAGTTAACAGGTATTGACGGTAGGCTACAAAGTAGAAGTTATGAAAACAAAGAAGGACAAAAAGTATTCGTTACTGAAGTGATTTGCGATAGCGTTCAGTTCTTAGAACCTAAAGATAGTCAAAATAGCTCAAATTCATATCAGAATGGCTCAAGTTATCAAAACAGTGGCAACAATACCCAAAACAAACAAAACGCTGAAAAAGGGCAAAATAAAACGAATTACGACCAACACAATAATCCGTTCTCGAATGGAAATAATTCATACGACGAATCTGATTTACCGTTCGACTAGATTTTAGAACATATCCTTTATTCGATGAGGTGCGAAATGACATCAACAACATTATTTAAACTGTCAGATGCAGTTAAGCAAAATTACAAATTAAAACGTCCGTTAATTGACCAATTTCAGACGTTTCTAAAAAGTATTAAATTATCTGGTCATTATATAAGTGATACAGATGCTTTGCAGTGGTTTTTAAGAAGAAACGACGTATTTGGATTTATTCTATACATCGGCATGACTACTGAAAATGAAATCAGAGTAACAATGTCAGTTGAAAAGCAAAGGCTGGTAACAAACAGAAAGAACTTGAATAAATTAAACGACCAAATTTAAAGGGATTAGGAGTGGGATTAATGGTTATGTACACACCAAAGATTGAGCGTGTTTCTAGATATACAAAAAGTGATTTGATGGATGCGAGAGAAAAAGGAATAAGTGATTCAGTATTTCATCAACGATTACACAAAGGCTGGACGGTTTCACAAGCGAAATCAACACCAGTTAGAGAAAGAAAACCATATACAGAAATCGAATTAGAAATTATGGAAAGAAATAACTTAACTAGAAAACAAGTTAATTCAAGAATAAAAAATGGAGTTCCTAGAGAAGTTGCGATTTCGATGCCACAAGGCGAAACGTGGAATAAAACAAAACGAGAACAATATGAGAAAGAAAAATTAAGAAAGCAGAAAAAAATCGAAGAAGAAAGCAATCGCAAAGAACTAAAAAAGCAAGAACTACTAAAAATTAAGAAACCATATTTATTTACAGTACCTCAAAAGACAGAGTTTGGAGATTATGCTCAACAATTATTTGAGGATTGTTGTGGGAGCTGGTCGAAATGATCACCAAAATTCATGACGACAATTCAAGCTACGAAGTTGGTAAAGATGGTGTAGGGAATATTACCGAATGGCGTGTTGACGTTGATGTCGTAGATATTTACAGAATAGCTGATGAAAAAGGAAATTTACTGAAATTCAAAGGATTCATTAATAAAAAGTACCAAATTGAACATAGAGAAGATAAAACAATTAAAAAGCAACTAAGCATATTTGATTTATAGGAGGAAAAGGATATGAGAAATACATTAGGAGATTTAAATAACCATTTATTCGAACAGTTGGAGCGTTTAGGTGATGAAGACGTAAAAGGTGAGCAATTACATGAAGAAATCAATAGATCGAAAGCAATAATGGGCATTGCTAAAAATATTATTGATAACGGTAGTTTAGTGCTAGAAAGTCAAAAGTTCATGGATGACAGATTCAATAATCAAGATTTACCTAAAATGCTGGACGGTGGTAAAAATGGCTAGGTTCTATACAGAAGAACATTTACAGTTTTTAAAAGACAACATCAAAGGTACGCCATATAAGGAACTTGCTACAATGTTTAATCAAAAATTCGGGACTAATAAAACTGATAGAACTATCCATGCTTTCTGTAAACGAAGTAAGTTGAGCAATGGATTAAACGGAAGATTTCAAAATGGTCACGTATCTTGGAACAAAGGCAAGAAAGGATTACACGTACCAGGCAGTGAAAAAGGTTGGTTTAAAAAAGGTAATAAACCTACAAATACAAGACCGATTGGCAGTGTTTTAGAAAATAAAGATGGTTATATTCTTGTGAAAGTCAAAGATACAGGTATTCGAAATGAAATGTGGCGACCTAAACATGAATTAGTTTGGGAAAAAGCTAACGGATCTAAACCAGATAAACATGCCGTTATTTTTGCAGACGGTAATAAACGTAACTTTGATTTAGACAATTTAGTATTAGTTAAAAGGTCAGAATTACTAAAACTAAACAGACAAAAACTGATATACAAAGATTCTGAACTTACAAAAGTTGGATTAAATATTGTGAAGTTACAAGAAAAACTAATTGATGTGGAGGGATAAAGATGGAATTTAAAGCAGGAGATAGAGTGCATGTGTTGAGATTAGATGGTGAAAAAGTCGATTTCTATGCAACGTTGAAAGATGTAGGTGATAACATTTTTGACTTGATTGATTGTAGCGATAGCCATTACGACGATATAGGAATATCCAAAGAAACAGATGAAGATTTTGGCATTAACAAACTAGATTACTATAGACCTCTTATAAAATTATCGGAAGAACAACAAATAAAAAAGTTAAGTAAATTAGGCAAACGATTATTCAACCAGTTAGAACAAGAAGATACAGAACCACCAGAAGTACAGTATATCGAAAGTGAAAACAAAGTCGAATTAGACAATCATTACATCGTCGAAGTGAAAAAAGGTTTGTACGTTGAGGAAGTTGGCTCAAATAATCACTTTAAATTCACTAAAGATATAAAAAAAGCGCATGTATATAACTATAAAGAATCAAATATTAGACACGCTGAATTAGTTGACGGTCGTATAGTGCCTATCAAACGTCATATCGAGGTGTAAATAGATGCCATTCCTCAATAAATACAACTTATACAATTCAGACGGTCGGAAAATGTTCACTGTGATACCTGGTGAGGATAGTAATACATTACTAGGTATGCCACAAACGCCATTCGTTAGGCAAGAGTACAAGTTTACTGATAGTGAATTAGCAAATTTTAAAGCAACACATGATTTGAAATTAGAGCAAGAATTGAACGATCAATTAAGTATTTTTGATATATAAGGAGTGATGCCAAATGAACAACCATGTAAAAATACTTGAGTTGTTTGGTTAGGTGGAATAGGTGCGCCGAGAAAGGCGCTATTAAATCTAGGATATCCACACAAAGCAATAGACTATGTAGAAATAGATGAAAAGTCAGTAAGAACGTACAACGCTTTATATGAACACATTCACCAACCTCAATCAGTAGTTGGTTGGAATCTTAAACCCGACATTTTAGTTCATGGGAGTCCATGCCAAGATTACAGTCGTGCTGGAACAAGATTAGGTGGAAATGACGAAGATAAAACACGTTCATCACTTATGTGGGAAACCATTCGAATTATTGAAAACATGGGTGATTGGAAACCTAAAGTTGTTATTTGGGAAAACGTCAAAGGTGTATTAGCAAAAGATATGATCCATAACTTTAAAAAGTATTTTGTAGAAATGGAAAGACTAGGATATACCAGCAATTACGAAGTTTTAGATAGTCGTGAATTTGGTATACCTCAAAAACGAGAACGCGTATTTGTAATAAGTATGTTAAATGGTCATTGGTTCGATTTCTCAACATTGAAAGGTAGACCAATGAAAAATATAGACGATTTATTAGAAAGAAATGTTGATGATAAATACACAATCAAATCGCCCTCGATGTTAAAAGCTATTAACAAACGTAATGGCTTTGGTGGTGGACTGAAACCAATTGAAGAATACTGTTGGACGATTACAACTAAACAAAATAGATGTCCTAATAGTGGGATTGTACCAATCGGAAACGAACAATATAGATTGCTTACTGAATTAGAGTGTTGGCGTTTAATGGGCTTTGAAGATGAAGACTATTACAAAGTAGCAAACGAGCATCCAACTAGAAACAATACAACAAATGGAACGCTCTATAAACAAGCTGGTAATAGTATTGTCGTACAAGTGTTAGAAGCGATATTCGAAGAAGTATTAAAAGTCATTGAGGAGGAAGTTACTCAACATGAAAAGATTCAAGTATTGCACAGATAAAGAAATGGATAGAGCAGTTAAAAACTATAATCGTGGTGGTAACACTAATTATATTTATGTTCTTGTATTTGAAAACGGGCAGGTTGAAACCATTGAAGTATCTGAATGGGACATGCATTTATGTGTGTTTGATTCAGAAGAAGAAATGCACGAGTTCTTTAATAGTGAACCAAAAGTTAAAGATTTAGTAGAGGGTCAACAATTAAAGCTATTTTAGGAGGAAACAGTATGCCAACAATAAAGCACACACCACAATCAATTGCAGAGTTAGAACGTGAGCGTGATCAGTTTAAGTTAGAAAGGGACTCACTTATCAAAGATGTTGATTATCAAAGAAATCAAAAATTCGAACATTTTTTAGGTAATCAAATGCTAGAACAAGAGAACGAAGCACTAAAACTGCAAGTACAGGAAGAAAGAAAAAAATATAAAACTCTTGTTAACCATATCAGACACAAAGCAGTAGCCAATCCAAGTGAACATAGATATTTCAATTTAGTACATTTTATTGATGATATGGAGGGGAATTAACATGGCTACCAAAGAACAAAAATTACAAGTTATAAAGTATTTAAAAAGTGAAGCTCATGATTTAAGGGATTTATATGTTGATGTAAGTATAGAAAAGTATATACAGGAAGTACATGATAGCATGATTGCTGTTATCGATGAATTGGAGGCTGATACTAATGAAGGATAGAGGATATAAAGAGGTGTGGCAGACGTTGAAGGAAGAAAAGATACGATACTTCATTTTATTAAATGATGCTTATAAAGTGCATCAACTTGAAAGACAAAGTATATCATTAAATGTAACAAGACAAACATTATTACAAATGGACCAACTAGACGGCACACATGAATTTAGCAATTTACTTGATGACATGAACAGGGAGCGTGAGTGAGTAATGACGTATAAATATGAGGAGAGTCTTAAAAATAGATTATTGAACTTAGAATTAGATGATTATGTAGAAGTTATTCAACTTGAAAAGGAATATGAAGAACTCAAAGAAGTCTACGCTAAAGCTAAAGCCTACGACCAAATCAAAGTAATACACGATAAACATATATACGATTTCTTGAACATGAGTGAAACAGAATGTATTGAAAAAAATGGAGATATTTTGGAGGACAAATAACATGAAAAAAATATATGCAAAAGATGGATACGGTACGAATGAATCAAGATTTAATCACATTATTTTAGGTATGGAATCATTAAACATCAAATTACTATCAGACAACGCAACAACACCAACTAGAGCATATGGTGTGAGTGCAGGATTAGATATATATGCAGCAGAAACAGTTGTGATTGAACCACAAGAGAAGATAATACTTGCTACAGACATAGCAGTTGACATTCCAGAGGGCTATGTAGGGCTATTGACTAGCAGAAGTGGTGTAAGTAGTAAAACGGATTTAGTCGTTGAAACAGGCAAAATAGACGCAGGATATAACGGACATATGAAAGTGAATATTAAGAATGATGAGCAATATATAGATAGAGGGAATTATGAAGTTGTATATTCGAAACCTTTATATGATATTGGAGACAATTTATTAAATAATCCAGAAGTTGATTATGAAATAGGTAAAACTTACAAAATCAACAAAGGGGACAAAATAGCACAGTTGGTTATCGTACCAATCGTTACACCAGAAGTAAATGTAGTGGAGGAATTTGAGAGTGAAAGTGAAAGAGGAACAAACGGATTCGGATCAAGTGGATATTAAGGGTGGCGAAAGTCACCCAGATATTTTAGAAAGAGTGAAAGAGGTGTTGAAGAAATGAATAGGCTAAAACGTTGGCAAGCTAACATAATTACAAATTTAACAGAACACACTCTATTTACAGTGTTGTTTATAGCAATGTATATAGCCTTTATTAAGACAGTGTTTGATTTATTAAAATGAGGACTAATCACATGAGAGCAATCATTGTTAATACTTTATGGATATTAATTATTTTATTAATCATTATATTGTTCGATTTGAAATTACCATATGAATATATTGAGAAGTTATGGAGGGACTAAGCAATGAAATCTATTAATATTTATTATGGAGATTCCGGCCAAGATGAGTTGGTAGCACATTCATATAATATAGATAAGCTTGATATTACACTAGAGAATGGTTCTTATATAGAGTTTATTGAACACTTCCCATCAGGTAATCCTAACCACGATATGCGGAAAGAAGCAGAATATATCGTGTGTTTATATCCCGAAGATAATATGTGTATAAAAAATGGTGTCCCAGTATTTTATGATGACCATAAATACTATGAAATACCTAAAGCTTGTTACAAAATTTATAGAGGTAAAGAGCAAAAACCTAAAATGTTACATCAATTAAGTAAGGAGGATTAACCAATGAAAATCACACCAACTCAAAATTACAGATTAAAAGGTACTGATCAAATATTTATTAAAAGTGGCATGACAAGACAATATGACACTAATGGAATATATATAACATTTATAACTTTAACCAATGTAGAAACAGATGTAGATAGCGAAGTAGAAGAAATGATATTACTAAATGCTTTTGAAGAACTGGAGACTAAACAATGAAAATATATTTATTAACATTACTAATATCGCTAATCGGACTTTACGCATATACGAAACATTACCAAAGATATGCAAGTGTGCAGGACATGATAGACCCACCGATTGATTATGAATCAGACGGAATGTTAAAACGTTATTTTATGAACGATACTATGGAAGCGCCAATCGATTATGAAGAAACAGATCAATACAAAGAATCGGAAGCGTTTTTCAGTGGAATGGGGCGTAGCTGATGAAGACATACACTCAGGAACAAGTTGATAAAATCATAACTAATGTCGTTGATGATATGCATGAGGGTTATGTAAAAATAATTAGTTTTTACGAAAGAAAAAAACAAGAGGCTACAGATGAGTACATGAAAAAACTTGTTTGTAAATCACTGATAATCGGGACGCTTACTGGTGTAATTATCGGTATATTAATAGGGATTTTATTATGATTATCGGACTAATAATATTTGTAGTTATATTCATAACTTTAATAATTATGGGAGTTAAAGAATGAAGCGATATAGTATAATTAAAAATAAAAAAGAGGTTATGAAATGTTAAGTAAAAATGCGAAGAATATTTTGAAATATTTATATAAAAAAGAAAAGAATTATAAGTCATCAGATAATAAAGGTAAAGAAACTGCCAAGGCAGATTTCGATGAATTAAAAGAATTATTACCTGACAACTCATTTATTCATTTAAATCAAACTCTTAATTATCTACTTTCTGAAAAATATATATTTAATCACATAATTAGAACGCCATACCATGTTGATGAAAAGAATATCGATATTGTAGAGTACGTTATCGGAGATAAAGGTATTGTTTATTTAAAAACTAAAAATTATAAACTGATAGCAAAAATTTTACCTTTAGCATTTTCTGCAGTAGGTTTAGTAATCTCTATTATTGCATTATTAAATTGAGGTATAGGAGTTGATTAATTGAATAGAAAACAAGCCAATCGTGGTAAGTGGTTTGAAACAGTAATAGGAAACGTTAATCGAGTGTATAAGCATAAAGGAATAGCAATTATTGATAAAGTAGCAACGCCGATAAGTTATAACACCAGAACAGGTAAAGCGCGCTATCAAGAAAAGAGTATAGTCGATTTCGTTGGCTGCGATAACAAAGGTAGGTACATAGCCTTTGACACCAAAGAAGTGAAGATAAAGAATTTGCCTTTGAAAAATGTGAGTGATCATCAAGTTAAGTATTTGACCGATACTAAGAAAATGGGTGCTAAAGCATTCTTACTCGTATTGTTTAGATTTAATGACACATGCTACAAATTAGATATTGACCAATTCAATGATTTTAAGAAGCATAACGACCGTAAGAGTATTCCAATTGAATGGTTTGAAGAACATGCCGAATTAGTGAGGAGTGGTAATGGCGTAATTTACGACTATTTACATGATGTTGACCACATCAAAAACTAAAACTAATCGGAGGAATTGAACACATGACTTATTCGACTAACAATATTTATAAGATAGAAACAAAAGATAAAGCGCTGGAACTGATTCACAATTATTATTCGAATGCTAATCAATTGTTGAAATATATTGATGAATACGGAGAAGAATTAAAAGGCGCTAACATATCACAATATGGCATTGAATCTAGTTTGCCAAAAGGTAACGATGTTAATACTACACCATTCCTTTATGAGATTAATAGAAGGGCTAAAAAAGATAGAATGTGTGAAAAGTTAGGGCAAAAAATGAGACCGGTTCAAATGGCCAAACAGTTTATTGGAGATGAAACCGAAGAACTTGTATTAGAAATGAGAATGGACGGTAAGTCATTGAAGAAAATACATGAAGTTACAGGAAAAAATAAAAGGGAACAATACAAGATATTCGATAAAATAGCAGAGGATATCATTAAATATAACTAAATGTCCCAATGATACCATTTGTACCAATTGATACCGTTTGACACGATGTTTTGTAGAAGTAAAAATATATTGTAGACTGTGGGTAGGGAAGGACGGCAACTTCAAATCAATCAAACTGGTTAAGTTTGTACGTAGCCCTACACTGACCTTGCGGTCATAGAAACATAACGCTTAATAAACGAATACTTAATTATAAATTATAGCCATCTAGTTAATGCTAGGTGGTTTTTTATATGGAGTTGAACATATGAGAGTAATGGTAGTGGTAGCAGGCACTTTAAAAGGTATTAGAAAAGTGAATAATGATTGTCACTTGATAGCAATGATTAAGAGATTAAAGAACGATGCAAATGTAAGCAAAGTATTAATTGATTATGATCCAGTTATTAAAGGTGATAAAGATTACGATATAGAAGTAGAGTTAAGGAATTAAAATAAATTAAAGTTTATTAACGTGAGAGTTGGTGGTAGATGAAATGAAACTTACTAGAAAACAACAGAGTTTTGCAGATGAATACATTAGAACTGGTAACGCTTATCAGTCGGCAGTTAATGCTGGTTATAGTCATAACTACGCTAAAGGCAATGTTGTAAAATTATTGGAAAATGTGAGTGTTAAATCTTATATTGATGCAAGACTTGAAGAATTAAAGAAAGAAACAATTGCAGAACAAGATGAGATACTACAATATTTAACATCAGTTATGAGAGGTAAGGAACAAGACGAAGAATTAATGGTCGTTCCTACTGGCGACTTTATGAGTGAAGTTGAAAGGCATGAGAAACGTGCTGATATAGTTGCTAGGACTAAAGCTGCTGAATTACTAGGTAAGCGATATGCTATGTGGACTGATAAAAAGGAAGTAGAGCATAGTGGAGATATTATTTTTGTGGATGATATCCAATGACAACTGTTAAAAATATATCTGAATTGTTACCTAAAGAATTTCATGAATCGTGGAAAGCAGCTAAAAATCCAAATGTATTGCACATAGTAGAAAAAGGTGGACGTGGTAGTGGTAAGTCGACAGATATTGCTATCATCATTATCCAAATGATTATGAGATATTCAGTTAACGCAGTCTGTATTCGTAAAGTGGATAACACAATCGAGTTATCTATATACGAACAATTAAAGTGGGCTATTAGTCATCAAGGAATATCAGATAAATTTAAGATAACGAAATCTCCAATGAGAATCACTTATCTCCCTAGAGGTAATTACATCGCCTTTAGAGGTGCTAAAGACCCAGAAAGAATTAAATCATTAAAAGATGCTAATTTCCCATTCGCTATTGGGTGGATAGAAGAACTAGCAGAGTTTAAAACTGAAGATGAAGTAAAGACTATCACAAACTCATTATTACGTGGAGAGTTAGATGATGGTCTTTTTTATAAATTCTTTTATAGTTACAACCCACCAAAGAGAAAACAGTCATGGGTTAATAAAAAGTATGAATCATCTATTCAACCTGATAATACTTTTGTACATCACAGTACATACAAAGATAACCAACATATATCTAAACAGTTTGTTGAAGAAGCAGAGGCAACTAAACAAAAAAGTGAAATGAGATATCGTTGGGAGTATTTAGGTGAAGCTATCGGTAGTGGTGTTGTTCCATTCGATAACTTACAAATTGAAACAATACCTGATGAATTATTTAACTCATTCGATAACATTCGTAACGCAGTCGATTTTGGTTATGCTACTGATCCATTAGCTTTTGTTCGTTGGCATTATGACAAAAAGAAAAATGTTATATATGCAGTTGATGAATACTATGGTCAGAAGATATCCAATAGAGAGTTGGCTAAATGGTTAACACGAAAGAAATATATGTCTGATGAGATATTCGCTGATAGTGCTGAACCTAAAAGTATTGACGAGCTTAAAAACGAACACGGAATCAAACGAATTAAAGGTGTGAAGAAAGGTCCAGACAGCGTTGAGTATGGTGAGCAATGGCTTGATGATTTAGATGCAATAATCATTGACCCTAAACGTACACCAAACATTGCAAAGGAATTCGAGAACATCGATTATGAAACAGATAAAGACGGTAATCCTAAACCTAGATTAGAAGATAAAGATAACCATACGATTGATGCTACTAGATATGCCTTTAGTGAAGACATGAAGAAGAAACCTAAGGCTATGATTTCATCAACAACAATGTGGTAAGGAGGTAGACAATGGCAGAGTTAAAATCATTCACGCAAGAAGAAATAACTGAAACACATGGCGAAATGTTTTTATATAGAGATTTATATGACGGCTTTCATTCGAAGCTATTCGATAGAGCAAAGGCTTTAATTGAACAAGGCGAAATCATCGACAGAATTGAATATGGCGATGTTAAAGCACAGAACGTTCAAACGCCTTATATCGTTGTTAACATATCTAGAATGATTGTAGATATACCAACTCTATTCATTACAAGATCAATGGGTAAGTTGCAAACAAACTATCCAATAAACGAAATAGAAGATGACGAAGATTTCAATACAGATGAACAACACATTGAGGGAACGAATGACGACACATTCAACAGTGAACTATTCGATCTGCAACAAGAAACATTAGACCAAATAGAAATCAACTCAAACTTTTCTAAGTGGCATGGAATGAACATTAAACAATGGCAAATAGACGGTGGCATTGTAGCAGTTCCAGAGTTTGTTAATGGTCAAGTTAAATTATCGTTCAAAGAACGCAATGTCTACTATGAATTAGACGATGGTAAAACGTATCAACTAAGATACATTGTCGAACGTGGAGAAGATAAATACGTTCATGTTCATGAAGAGATTGAAGGAGAAAACGAACTCATTGGTAGTCATACTGTTTATCAACAAGATGATAACGGTGACCTAACTGAAATAGACGATGAAGAAATCATTTACGATATTACAAAGTTAGAACGTGACCAACGTAATTATGTCTTAAAAGGTCGTAAGCGTACGTTATTTGTTTACCTACCTTATAGTCCGACTTTCATGGATAGATACGGTAGAAGTGTTTTAAAAGGACAAGAAGGCAAGCAAGATGAAGTGAACTGGACAATGACACGTTCATCACAAATATTCGAGCGGAATGGTAAACCTAGAATTTCTGTGTCAAAAGAAGTTATGGAAAGATTAATGCAAGTTTCAATGAATAAATATGGAGTTGATAATAAGTTCGATCATCGAGATTTAGAAGTTACGACAATTGATGAAGAAGGTCGCTCACTTGAAATACATCAAATAGATATATCTAAGATTGGCGATATTTCTTACGTGAAAGATATTATTAAGATGATGTTAATGGAAACTCAAACTAGTGAAAAAGCTATAGACTTCTTTACTTCAGAAGGTTCACAAGCTCAATCGGGTA
This sequence comes from Mammaliicoccus fleurettii, assembly GCF_002018435.1. Taxonomy (NCBI): domain Bacteria; kingdom Bacillati; phylum Bacillota; class Bacilli; order Caryophanales; family Staphylococcaceae; genus Mammaliicoccus; species Mammaliicoccus fleurettii. Next base: position 150,807 of record NZ_MWJM01000001.1, read on the forward strand.
CTGCTAAGTTTTATGACTTGTTCTTATCTATCATGAAAGCTGAACAAATGAGAGATGAATATATCGAGTTCATTCAACAAGGTGTTGAGAACTGTATGTGGTTGCTTAATCAATCAAATCCAGATGTAATCATTGAGAAACCAATCATTGTTCAAAAGGATATGATGCCAGTTACTTCAAAAGAAACATCAACTTTGAATAATCAAAGTTATGCTGCTGGTACGCAATCTCTTGAACAAACTGTTCGAAATAACAATCCAGATAAATCAGAGGAATGGATTATGGAAGAAGTCGAAAAGATTGAAGCTGAACGAACATCACAAGATAGCACGTCGTTGTTAAGAGGTAACATGACAGGATTAAACTTCAATGATAATAAAGACGAAGAGGAGATAGATCCAGTTGAAGAAGAACTTAAAGAGTTGGAGTAGGTGATTAAATGAAGTTAGAACAAATTAAACCTACCGTTGAGTTTTTACAGAATGAGATATTAAAGTTAATTCAGAATGTTGATTTACTAAGCGAAAAAGATAAACAGATTATGTTTAGAAACATTGAGAACTTAATCAATCAGTTTGGGACAGAAGTCATTGAGTTTGTTGAACCAGAGTTAGCAAAGGTATACGAAAACGAATTGAAGTTAGCTACTAATGAATTAAGTAAGCAAGGTATATCATTATCAAATGAACTCAACTCACAAGTACATCAAAGTGCATTAGCAAATATTACGAGTGATACAATGATGGACTTACAAGCAGCACTAAGACAAGCATTCTTTACAACAGTCACAACAATCAATCAAACACTATTAGAAGTTCAATCAGACATTTCAAGAGGTATCTTATACGGTCAAAGTCGTAGAAAGATAATTCAACGAGTGTCTGATTCTTTTGTTAAAGGTGGTATGAAATCATTTAGAACAATTGATAATAAGTTGTTACCTTTAGACTTCTATACCGAAACGGTTGTAAGAACGAAAATAAGCGCTGCTAGAACACATGCACATGTTAATCACTATTTAGCAACTGACAATGATTTGGTATACGTTACAGGCGATTTAAACACATGTAGTGAATGTGCTAAGTATCAAGACAAAGTATTCTCATTAACTGGTAAAGATACAAGATTTCCACAATTAGATGTGCGCGATGTTATTCCTGTTCATCCTAATTGTAAATGTTCAGTTAGACCTTTTGTAGCAGATTTCAAAACAGATAGTGAAATTAATAAGTACATTGCTAAAGGTAAAGACTTTAATCCTAATCTTGACCCTCGTACTAAAAAGCAAAGAGAAAGTTATGAACGTGATCAAAAATTAAAACGTAAGGCAAGACAAGAAATGAAAAACTATAACAGTATTAAAGCTATATTAGGTGATGATGCCCCTAAATCATTAGGTGCTTATCGCAGAATGAAACGTTCTAATAGTACTGGATACGTAAAGATGAAACAGAAGTTAAGAGTTGCTAGAAAAGAGTTAGCAAAATAGAAAAGTTAAACCGACAGTCGTGAGATTGCCGGTTATTTTTGTGCCTAGCTTTTTGCTAAAAATGGCAGAAAGGATATGTGATCCAAAAATATCTCATAACGGTGGTATTCCGTTTGACCTGTCGTACGTCATGAAAAGACGAGGTCGCAAGTACAAGCGTTATTGTACAAATCCTATCGATGTCGAACATCGTTAAAAAACGTAAGGAGAGAATATATATGAATAGAGAATCACTTAAAGCATTAGATTTATCAGATGAGCAAATAGAAAAAGTAATGGCTGAGAACGGTAAAGATGTGAATTATTACAAGTCGCAATTGGAAGAAAAGGAAAACTCAGTTCAATCTCTAGAATCAGAAAAAGAAACTTTATCTAAGCAGATTACAACACTTGAGAAGAAAGCTAATGATTACGACTCACTTGAAGAACAAAACAACAAACTTCAAGAAGAAATCAAAGACTACAAAATTCAAGTATCATCTAATGATTTAGATAAACAAATCTTAAAAGAAGTATCTAAAGATGCATATGAACCAGATGATATATTCTTGTTTCTTGATAGAGAAAAATTCAATCGTGATGAAGAAACAGGAGAACTTACAAACTTCCATGAGGTCATGAGTGAATTGCGTGAAGATAAGCCTTACTTGTTCAATCAAACTAACACTTCAAATGATGATGGTGGTTCAGAAGAAGATACGCCACCACCAAACAATAATTATAAGTCTGGTGGTCAAAGTGGAAATGGTAAGCAAAAGGTTGACCATTCAAAACGTGGTAAAGATTTAGCAAATGAATTATTTGGAAAACAAAAGGAGGAATAAAGAATGAATTTAAAACCAAAAGTAGTATCAGAAGATTTACAATTTCCTAGTTTCTTAAGAGATGCTAAAAATCTTGAGTGGACTGTTGGAAACATCACTTTAGATTCTTCTAAATTATCAGAAGGACAAGTAGTTAAAGGTGGTACAGCAGTATTCAAAAATACTGAATCTGGTTTATTTGAATTAGTTCAAGGTTCAACACCAGAAACAATGGCAGCTGCAGTATTAACATCACGTGATGTACAAGTACAAGATGTTCAAATGAACGAAAGTGTACCAGCAATTCGTAAAGCATCTGTATTCGAAGTATTATTAACAGGTGTAACTAACAATTTCAAAAAAGCTACGCAAGGGCGTATTACATTTGACGTGTAATAGCGTCCTATTTTTATGCAAATATAAGGAGGAATAATAAATGCCAAACATTACAGATCATTCAGATTTACAACAAGCTACATTACAATCTTTTGTTGAGAATGTAGAACCACAACGTACAAGACGTTTAGAAAGAGTATTCCCAGTTGAACAAACATTCGATATCAATGTTGTTTACGACATTATCGAAAAGACAGGAATTAAAGCAGCTTCTATAATTGGCTTTGATTCTGGAACACCATTAAGAGATAAAGGTTCAATTAAGCAAGCAATGGCGAAGTTAACAAAAATTGCACATGCTTATCACTACACAGAAGAAGAAATGTACAAATACTTAAACCCACGTTCTTCTAGTGAAGTAGATGCTTTAATCAGAAACGCTTTAATTAGTGTTGCAGATTTAAAAGAAGGTGTCGAAGAAACTAAAGAACTTATCCGTGCCGATATGGTTTATCGTGGTCGCTTTGATTACGAAAGTCCTAAAGATAACGTGAAGATTAGCTTCGATTTAGATTTAGATGAGAATGCTAAAATCACAGCTGGTGACTTCTCTCGTGATGATGTGAATCCATTAGAAGTATTACAAAAACAAGTGGATAGTTACAAAGAAAACAACCATTTAAAAGCACCTGCATATATGGTCATGACTTCTAGAACTTTATCAAAAATTAAACGTAATTCTAATGTCGTGTTAGAAATCTACGGAAAAGATACAGGTCGTCGTTTAGTTAAAGATTCTGATTTACAAGAAGCGTTTAGCGAATTAGGACTTCCTACTTTAGAAATCGAAGATGGGCACGTTACTATCGACGGTATTGAAGGAGATATTACAAAACAACTATTAGAAGATGACAAAGTGGTTATGCACGCAGACCAATTAGGTAAAACACTTATCGGTCCTGCAGCTGATAATAATTTTGCAATCGGTACTTATGTTGTATCTGTAGTTTCTCAAGATCCAGTTGGTGAGAAAACGATTGTTGGAGAAGTAGCTATGCCAGTATTACAAAACTTAAAAGGTATTTCTATTTTAACTGCAAACGCACAAGCTGACGTAGAAGAAGTTCCAGAAGGTTAATTTTGACCTTCTAAATTAAATAAGGAGGTTAAATTAATGGCTAAATTTAAAGTGCTTAAACAAGCTTATGGCAAGAAGGAAGAAAAACAATTCGAGCCAGGCGAAGAAGTTGAATTAACTGTTAAGCGAGTTCAAGAAATCGAAACAAACATTGACAAGCAAAAGAAATTTAAAGGAACAGGTCCTTATTTCGAACGTATTGAAGAACCTAGCGAGTAGGTGATGATATGTTGAATATCGAAAAGGTACTCGAATACATTGAGAAACTACCATCTAATCCTCTGTTAGATGGTATGGAAACTCATGAACTAGAACAAAATATCTTTGATTCATATGAAGATATACACTCGTTATATCCAAAAGTAGACATCACTGAACGAATGATTGTTAAACAAATGTTGTACAAACACGAAGGCGAGTCCAACGGTTACGCTATGTTGAAAAGACAAGGTGTAGAAACACAAAAAATCAATGATGCTAGTGTAACTATGTCAGACAATCTATTAGATCCATATGTGTTATTCCTAATCAACCAACAATTACAAACTAAATCAGTAGGTCATATTGGGAGATTAATATGATTATCTATAGAGATAAGGTAAACGTAGTCGTGCCAAAGGTTGATTCAAATGGTAATCAGATAAAAGATGATTATGGTAAACCAGTAACAGAAAAGATATTAACTAAAGCGCATGTAAGATATAACATTCAAAATATCTACAATGCAAACGGTGAAGAATACACTTCGGTTACTCAAGTTTACATTCCTATATCTGATGTCGTTTCTAATATCGATTTAAACGCCCGTATTGAGCATATAACACCTAAGAATACAAAAGTATTAGGACAAGTTAAAAAGCTCGAATACGGGCAAGATATTACAGGGAAACCACATTTTATTAAAGGATATATGTAGATGTCGGGGATTAAGTTCAACATTGAATGGGAAGGACTTCGAGAGTTACAACAAGAGTTTAAAACAATGAATAAACGATTTAAGAAAATTATGCTTGAAGAAATGGATAAAGTTGGAAATACATGTGAAGAATACGCTAGAGGATTAGCACCTGAAGATTCTATGGAATTAGAAAAGAGTATTCATGCTACGATGGCACGTTTAGAAGGTAGGTCATTTGTTGTTTACGTTGGAACAAACACAGAATATGCTACCTATGTTCATGAAATTAATGAACAAAATTATAGGTATGTTGCCGATAAATATGAACGTGGTGTTAAATACGAAAATTACTATAAATTAGGGCGAGGTAAAAAAACTAGAGATAAGAAAATTATTGAAGGTAAACGTCCTGGTCGTAAGTATCTTCAAAATGCCGTCATCTTAACCGACCAACATTTCGAAAAAGCAATGGAAAGAGCATTAGAACGTTTACTTGAAGGAGGTAGTTAGATGATTCAACGCGCTATTAAAAATATATTAGAGGATAGAATTCCTGACTTAGAGTGGTCAGTTGATTATCATACTGCACAATCAGAATTCGGTGTTGTTTACTATGATGGAGGTTATCCTCCAGACAGAAGTGATATGAAGTCACACTTGATGAACTATCAAGTTGAAATCAGAAGTAGTAGTTTTGATAAGACGGTTAATCGTACTTTTGACTGCTACAATGCCATTCATGGTATAACGAATACGGTTATGGAAGTTCCAATTAAAGAAGATGGAAAGCTAATCAGAACAGATAAACATTTCATTCAATACATTTATGCAGAATCGCCACCGATTAGGGTTGGCGTTATCAATGACAATATGATCTACACAATAAATTTTTTAGCACTTATTTTGCCTTATTGCGAATGAGTGCTTTTTTATTACCCAAATTTAAGGAGGAATTATAATGGCAGCAGAAAAAATTAGTTATGAATTCGGAATGGCAGACTTTGTTTTTGACGAAGGACTACCAACAGAAATGAGATTTGACGGAAAAATGTGTGAAGATGGTTCTTTATTACAAGCAGAAGGTGGAGAGGTTCAATTAGAACCAGAACTAACTGATATTAACATGGCAGATTTTGGTGACACTAACTATGACCAAGTTGTTGTTGGTTGGAATGGTACTGTTACAGTTGTTGCTGCTAAATCATCATTAGATGTAATTAGCAAAACATTAAGTGGAACAATTTCATTTGATGAAGATGGCAAAGTTGTATCAGTAACAGACGCACCAATCGGAGCATCATTACGTGCAGGCGCTAGAACATTAACGATTCACCCACGTCAAATGGGTTCAGATAAATCAGAAGATATCTTTATTCACAAAATCGCTAACTCAAGTGGTATGACTAAATCATTCGCTAATGAACAAGGTAATTATGAAATGGAATTTGCAATGTTCCCTAAAGATTGCGCAGATGCAAATAAACCAAATAACTACTTCTACATCGGACAAGATCCAGATGAATTAGGAGAAACACCAGCAGAAGTACCAGCAGGATAATAAAGGGTGGGGTTATACCTCACTCTTTTTTATTTGTTTTTTAATTTATATATCAAAGGAGAAATGACAAATGGCACTAGTAGAAATCAAAACATATGAAGGTAACAAACAGGTATCGGAGAACGTAGAAATTAAGGAAATGAATATATTCCAAATCAAAAGAGTAGCAAAAGAATTAAACAAATTAGTTAGAGATGTTAATACGAACGAACATTTAAAAAATGCGTTAGATAACTACTTTAAAAAGCGTAATGAAATCAACGAGGAAAACAGAAGACTTTATGAAGAAGCACTTGCTAACGCTAAAGATAATGAAGATAAAGTGAATGTGTTCCAATATGACGGATCAGAGGCTCTTAAACAGGTTGGCGCACAATTCTATAAAGACATATTAGGTTCGTTTGAACTTGTATTAGAGAACGCACCAGATTCACTACAAAACCTTATCTCACAAGCATCTAATATCAATGTAGATGTATTAGGTCAACAAAATGTTTATACATTCTTAGATATTGTAGATGCTGTTATTGAAGTAAATGATATTCCAAAACTTATCGAACGTTTAAAAAAGTCAAAGGATTCCTTCTCAACGGTATTGGCAGCTCTGTTTCCGAAGAAGGAACAAGCGTAAGTAATACTGATATTCAATTAGAAGAAGTTGTTATTTTCAAATTGAGTAAAGAACTCGGTGGGCGTGATGAAGTGTTAAACACGCCTTTCAATGAGTTACTAGCACATTTAATGACTCACTTTCAAAATGAAGAACGTAAGGCTGAAAAAGAACAAGCTGATTACTATATGAACTTTATCGCAATGTTAAATAGTAATCCTCAATCAAAAGAACAAATGAAGTCTGTTACTAAATTTATGAAAGAAATACAACCTAAAAAGAAAGTTGAACAATCTTCGAAACCTAATAAGAAGTATCAATGGAGCGAAAGAGTTCAAAAGAAAATTGAAGCTAGAAAACGTGCTGAACAAAATATGTAAATTAAAAAATAAATAAACAAAAGAAGGGAGGGGTCTTATGGCAACTATTAAGGAGTTGCAAGCCAAATTCACTTCCAATGCAAGCGGTATGGAATCAGCATTTACAGCAATGGCAAACAGATTAGAAGATATAGAAAAGGCATCAAGTCGTGCAGCATCTTCTATGGAAAAGAACATGTCTCGAGGCATGAATCGAGTATTTAAAACAGGGCAAGGTTTTGAAAAAGTAGGCAATACACTAGATACAATTTCAAAAAAATCAACTGAAATGGGTAGTAGCTTAACGAATAAAATTACTAAACCTGCTATGGTCGCAGGTGGTGCTTTAGCTGGAATCACAATCGGTAAAGGTTTCGGAAGATTGGTCGAAATTGATAATGCGAAAGCTAAACTAGATGGTTTAGGACACAGTGGCAAAGGTGTTCAATCAATTATGGATAACGCTTTGGAATCGGTAAAAGGTACGTCATTTGGTTTAGGTGAAGCTGCTACCACTGCATCTAGTGCAGTTGCTGCTGGAATTAAACCAGGTAAAGAACTTGTTAGATATTTAAGTCTAACAGGAGATGCTGCTGCAATAGCTGGATCTAGCATGGGAGAAATGGGTTCAATTATAAACAAAGTACAAACATCAAATAAAGCTTACAACGGAGAATTACAACAGCTATCGGAACGTGGTATACCTATTTATCAATGGGTTGCTGAAGAAGCTGGTGTAACTGCTGATGCCGTGTTCGATATGGCAAGTAAAGGTGAAATATCTAGTGAAATGTTCTTAAATGCTATCGAAACCAACATTGGTGGTGCAGCAAAGAAAATGGGGCAAAAATCATTTACTGCTGCAATGGCGAATATGTGGTCTGCGGTTGGTAGATTAGGCGCTTCATTTCTAGATGCAGGTGGTAAAGGTGGAGGTTTCTTTAGCAAGATGAAACCTTTAATGCTTGATTTAACTAATTCTATTGATGGAATGGAAGGTGCAGCTGCTAAATGGGGCGAAACACTAGGACAAGTACTAGATAAAATTGTTAATGGTATTAAAGGGATTGTTGGTTGGTACAACAGTCTTGATACTGGAACGCAAAAACTCATTAACAGTGTTATGAAATGGAGTGCGCTAACACTTATAGCAGTTGGTCCTATATTAACCATATTCGGAAAACTAACTGGTGTGATAGCAATGATATTTGGTCCATTCGGTAAGTTTCTACAGTTCATTGCTAAATTTAGTGCTGCTTCTAAAAGTGCTGAAGGTGCAATAGTTGGAATCACTAAAGTATTTCCTAAACTAGGTGCTGCACTCGGAGTGATGACTGGACCAATTGGTTGGATTACATTAGGTATTGTTGCTTTAGGCACTGCATTTGTAATTGCATATAAGAAATCAGAAACATTTAGAAATGTAGTTAATAACGTAATTGAAAATGTAAAAGTGGCATTCGGAAAGCTTAAAGACCTAGTCACGGGAGTATTTAATTTATTCAAAGGTAATGACGGTCGTGGCATGAGTATGCTATCGAGGGTTATGCCTGCTGAACAAGTTCATAAATTAATGGGTGTAGTAAGTAAAATTAAGCAAGTGTTCTTCCAAGTTGTTAATGCAGTTAAAAGTTTTGGTATGCAAATAGGACAACAACTTTCTACATTTTGGCAACAAAACGGTACGCAAATAATGAGTGCAGTTAGCAATATTGCTTCTGGAATAGGAACTGCATTTAGATTTATTTGGAGTAATATCATCAAACCAATTATGACTTTGATTTGGAACTTGATGAAATTTATCTGGCCAGCTATTAGAATGTTAATCGTTTCAGTTTGGAACAATATTAAAGGTGTTATTCAAGGCGCGCTAAATATTATACTAGGTACTATTAAAGTATTTTCTGCTTTATTCACAGGAAATTGGCGTGGCGTGTGGCAAGGTATTGTTCAAATATTAAAAGGTGCAGTAATGCTTGCGTGGAACTTAGTGCAATTATGGTTCGTTGGCAAGATGTTAAAGACTGTGGCATTAGGATTGAACTTAATACGAGGTGTAATCACTAGAGGTTGGACGTTTATTAAGAATTTCATAGGTAGAATGGCACAAGGTGCTTGGAACGCCGTACGTACCAAATTTACTGGACTTCTTAAGTCTACGCGTACAATTTTTACTAATCTATCTAAATGGTGTAGTAATTTATGGTTAGGATTGAAAAATCGTATCACTGCACTAGGTCAGTCTATCTGGACTAACATACGTAATAAGTTTAATGGATTGTCAAAATCAACGCGTGAAATATTCTCGAATTTAAGCAAATGGGCGCGTGAATTGTGGAATAATTTGAAAAACAGAATTACCACATTAGCTCAAAATATTTGGACGAACGTACGTGGTAAGTTTTCAGGAATGTCAAAAAGCGTACGTGAAACATTAGGAAAATTATTCAATAGTGCTAAGAATATATTCACAAATATTAAAAATAAAGTAACGAGTTTAGCAAATAGCGCAAGAGATAATGTCGCTAATGGCTTTAAAGCGATGTACGACAAGGGCAAATCGTGGATAGATAAATTAAAAGGGTTCTTATCTGACTCAATCAGTGGTTTTAAATCAATCGCCAGCAAGTTAGGTAAAGGAATAGCGAACAGTGCGATTAGTGGATTAAATAGTATGATTGATGGTGTGAACTGGTTATCTAAAAAAATAATGGATAAAAAGTTGATAGCTGACAAAATACCTAAATTATCTACTGGTACTGGTAGTAATGGCAATGTAAAAGCTAATGCTAAAGGTCAATTACAAGAAGATACAATTGCTATGGTTAACGACAAAGGACCTGGGAATGGCAAAGGTCGTAACGGTCATCAAGAATTAATTAGAGATAAAGACGGTTCAATGTATGCGCCTAAAGGACGTAATGTTGTCTTGCCACTTAAAAAAGGTATGGAAGTCATTAACGGTCGAGATACTCAAAGTATGTTTGGCGATATAGCTAGATTTAGTGCAGGTTCTGGTACTAAGAAACAAACAAAGAAAAAAGTTTCTGCATTTAGTCAAGGTTGGAACACTGTAAAAGCAATTGGTAAAGCTAGTACAGATGCAACAGTTAAAACTGTATCTAAAAAAGGTGGAGACCTTGCAGCCAAAGGTTCTGCTAAAGTGCTTGAAGTTTGGGACTACATTGAAAATCCAGGTAAATTAGTACAAATAGCACTTGATAAATTCGGTGTTGATTTCAGTAAAATTAAAGGTGCTTATGGTAGCTTTATGAAACATGGTTTTGCTGGACTTAAAAAAGGTTTAGTTAAAAAAGTTATGAGTTGGTTTGATGAAGCTGGTGGATATGGAAATGTTGACGGATCTAGTATCTTAAAACATGGTATCAGTTATGGTTATAGTCCAAATAAACCATTGGCTGGTTATCCACTATCAATTAACGGTGGTCGTCACTATGGTATTGATACACCTCATATTAATGAGAAAATACAAGCACCAACTGGTGGTATTGTCAGAAAACAACATGATGTTGGTGGAGGTACAGTTGCACAAATTTTAAATGGTAAGTTAGCACAATATTACTTGCATTTAAGTGATGTGTTAAAAACTGGACGTATCAAACAAGGTGACACATTCGCAAGAACTGGTAATAGTGGTTTAAACACAACAGGCGCTCACTTACACACGCAAATCGAAGAACCGGCAGCCAATGCTCTAACGAATAGAAATACGAAAGACCCAGAAGCCTTCTTAAAAAGTAAAGGTGGCAAAAAGGGTGGAAGTTGGTTAGGTACAGTTAGAACAGCATTAAAATTAGCAGGTTTACCAGTTACATCTGCATACATTAACGCTTGGTTAAAACAAATCGATACAGAATCTGGTGGTAATGCTAATGCTATCGGTGGTACTGATGGTTTAGCCGATGGTAGAGCTACAGGATTAGTACAAGTTAAACCAGGAACATTCAATGCCTATAAAGGCAAAGGAATGGGAAGTATATTAAATCCACTTCATAACCTTGTAGCTGGTATGAATTACTCAAAAGGTAGATATGGTAAAGGTGGATTATTAAGCGTTATCGGTCAAGGTCACGGGTATGCTGAAGGTGGCATTATCAATTCTCCAGAAATAGCTTGGCTTGCTGAAGGTGGATTTAGTGAATCAGTTATTAGTCACGACCCATCTATGAGAGCAAGAAGTAAAGTTCTTTATGATAGAACTGGAGAAATGTTAGGCTTCAATGAAGATGCTGAACTATTGCGTGAAGTAATTACATTGATTGATAAAACTAATCAACTTCAATCTATCAATAATAGAGATACAAATAGAATTGCTAATAAAGACTCAAACATTTATATGGATACAGATAAAGTCACAAAGAAAGTAAGTCAGAAACAAGGTTCAATATACAACAATAACGCATATGTAATAGGTGGTGGGTAAATGTATTGCGATAACTCAAAGTGGGTTAAATTAATATACAGTAATAACAGAACCGTCAATCTCATGGAGAAAGACGGTTTTGAATTTTTAGGATTTGATAAGCACGAAGTAAATGGCAATACCTATATACAAGAAATTAGTGGTGTTGACGGCGTTTTAATGGGAGCGACAACATTTGGACCATTTGAACTTAATTTACATTTTAGATACACAAGTGTAGATAGTACAGATATGGATTTATTTTGTTTTGAATTAGAAAATGAATTACAAAGCAGAGAACCTTATTACGTTGTTCACAGTAAAATGCCAGGAATCAAATATCTTGTTGCGCCAACGCCTAAAGTTGAAACTGATCCATTAACATTGCGACATAGAGATTTTTCAATTACTTTTACGTGTAACAAAGGATACTCTGAATCACTATACGAAACAAATCAATACAGCCAAACTTCTGATAAATGGCAATTTGGTAATGGGTTATTAGTCAATGATGATATTCAATATAAACACAATACAACAAGTTTTAAAATATTTAATGGTTCGTCTGATACAATCGCACCATTTCCACATCGACATAAATTAATTATTAAACTTAATTTAAATGCACCAAAAGGGTTTAAACTTATTAATCGTACAACAGGTGACGTGTTTGAATATAAAAAAGCAATCACTAAAAACAAACAACTCATAATAAATGGTTTATATCCAACAATAGATGGTAAGCGTGTAGGAATTGATACCAACCATGAATGGTTATCGCTTGCACCTGGATATAACGATATTGAAATAATCGGAACAGATATAACTGAGCCAACTGCTGAGTTTATATTCCCTTTTATTTATAGGTAGGTGTTTAAATGGATAATATAATTATTACCAACAGTGCTAATACATTTTCCGAGTTGTTGATTGATTATGATTTAGGTTCATTTAAATATGAAGTTGAAAAGAATAGCAGTCGTTCTATTTCATTGACTGCATTTAAAACAAGTTTTGCACCAGACATATATGACTTAATACAAAATGAATCTATTTTATTATTTCGTGGTCAACAGTTTGTTATTAAAACGATTGATCCAAAAAGTAATAATGTTACTTTAACAAATGACATTGTGGCTCATCACATTATGTTTGAGTTTCAGAATCACTATATCGACAAAGATTTAGAATCAGAAGAAATGAACAGTGACGAAGAACTACCAACACCTACATGGACATTAGAACAATATTTAGACTTTGGTTTTAAAGATAATAAGTTGGGTTACTCATACAAGATTGTCGATAAGTTTGAACAACGTATCGCAATTGATGAAGTTGGAGATAAAAACGGTATTGAGTTTTTAGTTGAGGGTGCTGAATTGTTTGGTTATATCTTTCATGCTGATAACAAAACAATCTATATCTATGATGAGGAAAGTTATTATCGCATGTCAGAAGTAGAATTAATAGGTGGATATAACGTTGATGAAGCGAGTGTATCAGTCAATACGCAAGAACAGAAAACGTATATTAAAGGTTATGGCAAGAAGAAAACGAAAACCGAAACTAAAAATTATAATCCAATTAAACCACCCGATTTAACTTACAATGGTACATTTTTCAAAGAAGGCACATGGCGCACACAAGTAGTCGGTGCAAGTTACGAGAAACAATTCGAATGTAAATGGGGCAACGAAACACTTACATGGTCACTTAAAAAGTTATCACGTGGGGGTTTGCTTGATGTGTATATCGATAATCAATTGATTGGTCGATATAGTTGTTACAGTCATACTGCACGTTCTGAATCTATTGTAATTGGTAGAAATTTAAGTAAAGGTTATCACACATTTAAAGCAGTATTTATTGGTCCAGATCCTGATGTTAAGGAATATAAAACTGCACCAGTTATGTATGTAGGAACTGAAAAGTCAACAACGCTAAACTTAACTGCAGTGTTAAAAGGTACTGATTTATACCATGTGACTGCAGAATATTATTCGCCTTACCACGATAAGAATAATCCTAAAATTGCACCAACATTGTATGATGACAATATTTTAGATAAAACAGAACTAGAAAAACGATTAAAACAAGAATTGAATGATGAGCCAGTAGTTGAATTATCTACAAATTATTTAGATACTGAACCAATTGGCGAACGTGATATGGTTTATTTTAAACATACTGGATTAGGTTTTGACACGATGTTGAAAGTCATTAAGATAACTGAATCACATCCGTTACTAAATTTACCAGTTGAAGTAGATTTCAGTAATAAAAAAACAGACATTATCAAGATACAACAAGAAATAAATAGAAGAACTAAAAACTTAGATAAACAAATCAAGTCGGGTACTCTTGGAGGCTCGGCTATTTCTATGCCTGATTTATATTCTGATATTGTGGGGGTGACATTATTAAATGACTGAAATAAATCATAGATATTTAAGAGATTTAGATGGTGAAATGTATTTTCCGAAAACTCATACAGAAGCAGTTATTGGATTAGAAGAATTGATAGATGAAATTAAAAACAATCAAACACTTGTTAGCCCTCTTAAAAGTAAAAATATTGTGATGTTTGGAGATAGTAATACTGAATTAGGTAATTACCCGGAATTAGTCTCTCAAAGATTAGGTGCTAATGTAGTTAAAGCAGGTTTTTACGGTTGTAGAATGGCTCAACACACTGGAAACGAATATATGAACAATCAAAGTATGCAAAAGATGGTTGAGTTCATTAGAAAAAAAGATTTTTCAGAACTTGTGCAATCAGCAGAAGGTTACTTCGCAAGTGGTGGGCGTGATTACAGACCACAAGCCAAAAGGTTGAATGAAGTAGATTGGGATAAAGTTGATTTAATCACAGTATTCTTTGGTGGTAATGACTTCGGTTCTGCTAATCCCGTTGGCTCAGATACTGATATGACTGGTGCAACATTTAAAGGTGCTATTAATAAAGTTATTAAAGGCATTGGCGAAACGATACCTAACACAAGAATCATTTTTATCGCACCCATGTTTAGATCACGTATTTATACAGTGGACGGTGAGAACAGTGATGATAACCCTAACACTGCTGGTGTATATTTCAAAGAGTATGTAAATGCAATAACAGGGGTAACGAAACTTAATCATGTGCCATCTATTAATTTACACGATTTGTCAGGTATCAATAGATATAATTCCGATAATTTCTTAATAGATGGAAAACACCCAAATGATAAAGGATACATTCATATAGCAAGAATAATAAGTAACCAATTATCGTTACTTTATTAAATCAAAAGAGGTGGAAAAATAGTGGAAATGAACTTAATCAGAACGTTGAGTATTATTTTAGGTCAAGAATTTAGAAGGCAATTAATGAGTAACTTTGAAGCAATTCAACGAATTCATAATTTAAGTAATGATACTTTCAATAAACATAAAACATCAGACAAGCACGCACATCATGCAAAACAAATTGACTTCGGTCGTTGGACTGTTAATGATGAGTTAGAGTACAGAGGAAAACAAACTGCTAATCTCGTATTAGGAGAATTACATGAAGGACAACAAGAATATAGAGATGCTAGAGTTTCTGTATTTGAAGATAAACCAACATTTTTAACGGTATCTGAAAGACTAAAAAACGATTTGTTGTATTTGGATAGTATTGTAGAAGAAAATAAACGCAAGACAGAAGTATTACAAACATCTAAAGCGCCAACAAACGCACTATATAAAAAAGAAATATGGAAAAAGTTACCTCTTAAATTTCCAGACTATGAGGACATTGTTGTATTAACTGGCAATGTGTATATTTACCCCCAATCATTCGCACTAGATGAACAACGTAGAGAAATATTTGTAAACTATTCGGGTGGACCAGTGATCGTTGATAATAGACGTTGGATTGTTGTTTGGGATATGGATACATTGGAATATAAAACAGTGTTCGCTGCTGGTAATGCTGGTGGAGAGGGAACAGTCGTTAAATATGAAAACGGTGTTCGTTATTTATATGTTAAGACAAGAAACCATGTGCTAGGACGTTTCAATATAGATAAAACGCCAGAGAGAATGGCACAACTTACGCCATTAAGTGAACATGATGTAAATGTTGAATGGCAGTTTAATTACAATAGTGGTATTTGGTATGTTACGACACCAACTGCATCAACAGGTACAAAAGTAACTAAAACAGTTTTAGAATTATATAATGATAACTTTGAACGCATTGGTACTGTAGCATTTGATATTACAGATGGTGGTTTTTTCAATACAGACTATGCGAGTAAATTACCTAAGAGACAAGGATTTGCTATTGGGAATGGTAAGGTGTATTTCAATATGGGGGGTTACACTAAAAAAGGAGACCCAACTTACTTGGGATATCAAGGGTTAAAAGTATTTAGTAATAATGGTTCTTTGTTAGAAGAAGGCTTAATTTCAGGGCAAGGTTTTATTCAAGTATTAGAAGAAAACGGACTGGAAAGCGACATTATCGAATCTGAAGGTGTACAAATTGGCGAAGATGGTTCTATATACACTTTATCTATACATCAAAGTAGACATATGAACTCGTCTAACGAAGAAGGTATTATCATATTCAAAGATAAATCAACTTCTGAAAATGCGATTGATTTTGGTAAAGCTTCTGCTACTACACCGTTAATGAGTACAAATAACTACGCAAATAGAAGTTTTCCACGTTCGACAGACGGAGATATGTTTGATCCATTGAGTGGAACTAAACTCGATACAATGCAAAAAATACTCGATTTTATGAGTAATACTGATTTCCCACGATTTGAGTTTTATACATCGGCAGTTGATGTTAAAGATTTAGACGGAAGTAAGTTTGAGCCTACAAGAAAAATCGTAATAGAAAATGCGAATAATAATACTTTTGTAATGAATTTACAAGGTAATACAACAGCATATACTTATCAAAAATTTTATTATTGGCATAATACAGAAAACAGATGGAAAAGTTATGTGATGAAATACGGTTATCCTAGAGAAGATTTGCCACTAGCAAATGGTGTAACCTCTTTCTACAGTATGAATCCTTACATGAAAATATTAGCAGACGGTACAAAAATAATTGACGGACAAGTTGAAGGTGTTAGCAAAACCTTACCAGCTAAGGTTGCGACATTACCACCAGAATATAGACCTAGAGTTAATAAACAATTTATATGTGCCTTGTCGTCTTCAAATGTGGGAGGATATGGGATAGTTAAAATTAGCGCCGTAACTGGTGCTATAGAAGTAACGTTTACAACACAAAGTGTAGATTATATTAGTTTGAGTGGCATTTCATACGATATATAGGAGGGGTTAAAATTGCCAATGAATAAAATAGCAAAAACAGAATTAGATGTTAACGCTTATTACAAAAGTATCAAAAAAATGAATGTAGAATTTTATAACCAAGATACTGGTACAGCTAAATTTGAATTTCAAATTACACGTGATAATGCACCTATGCCTTTAAGTGAAATTAATGTAGATTCCTATATCGCAATTGTTACTTCAAATGGTGAGAAGAAAATTGATAACTTAGTGTTCGAAGATGAATTGAATGGAATCGTGAGTTATACATTACCTAACGATGTACTGACACATGTTGGTAAAACGCTAGGAGAAGTCTATATTTCACAAAAAGGTACTGGTGATACAGTAGTTGTAAGAACATTTGAATTTGATATTAAAGATGCGGTTATCAATACAATTTCTAGTGATACTAAATTAAGTTATATCCGAAAGTTTGATGAACTTTTAAAAGTAGTTAACTATAGAGTGACAGCTATGGAAGAAGCGTTAGCAAACTTAGAAGATTATGTAACTAAAGTAAACAACACTACAAATGATGGTATAGCAAGAATAGGTGTGAAAGAAAATCAAGTATTACTTGCGATAGAGAACGAAAAAAATGAAATCATAGAATTGATTACTAATAACGGATTGTTAAAAGTAAGTGATTTTGAAGTCTACAAACAAAATGTTGAAACGCAAATGTCGATATTCAATAATACTGTTGAAGAAAAAACAAAGAATAAAACCACACATGAAGAATTGAATAATAGTTTAAGTGTATTAAAGAATGAATTAGTAGAATATAGTGATAATCAAAAAGATGTAAAAGTTATTCCCTTAACTTTAATCAATGGTGCAACTTGTACAAGTGGTGGTGTAGATTCAGAATCGAACGTAACTTTGACGTACTTTTCAATTGGAGACGGATATTATTTTTGTCAATTAAATGGTTGGGTTTTTACTACTGTGACAGGCGAGTTTACTGCTTTGCCTAGTAATTTGAAAATTACTACAACTTGGAACAGAGGATATCTAGTGCCACAACGTACATCTTTAGATGGTTTTGAAGCACTTGTATACATTAATCATACTGGAAAAGTTAGCACGGTTAGACAAGGAAGTTTCAACGTACCTTTCACGCTTGATCCAATATCTTTTATAGCGAAAGAGGTGGAATAAATGAATAAATTAGTATATAAAGCAGAAGATGGTACGCCTATTATTATAGACGAGACAACTGAATATAATTTTGAATGGACTGAAACGCCTCCACCAGAAGGTATTTACAGTCCTTTTTATTTTAATGGTGTTGAATGGATAGGAAGTAGTAAAGAAGAATTTGAAGAAACTAATCCGATAAATCCATATGAGCCGAGTTTAACTGAAATAGAATTAGCGAAAACACAAATGGAATTATTTAAAGCGCAATTATCAATAGAACAATTAAGACAAGATAACGCGAACATTATTAAAAAAATAGTTGAGATGGAAGGTGGAGTTGAATAATGAATTATCCAGGATATGAAACAATTAAAAGATATTATGACTTAAACTGTTATACAAACACTGATATAAAGTTTTTTGCTGAACATGGTGCAATCACATCTGAACAATATAAGCAGATTACAGGGGAAGATTTAGCAGAATAAATCACAAGGCACTTACTTCGGTAGGTGTCTTTTAAAATCAAACTATAGAAAGTGGGTGCAAGATGAATAAATTAACTTTACCCGAAATATTGTCAAGCTCCTTATTATTTGGACTAGGTGTATTTTCTTTATGGAGAGGGATATTCTTTACAATTGAACAAGAGGCAGTATTAAGTGATTCTGAATTTTATAAAGCATTACATGAAGTTATGCCTATATGGGTGTGGGGCATTTTAATGATTATATCAAGTTTGTTTCTAGTCGGGGCGTGTTGGTTAATGCCAAAGAGAAATGCCTTATTCCATTGGGCTTTGTTAATTGGTGGCGCAACATGTTCATTGATGTACTTACTAATGACAAGTGCTAGTCTATTCAACGCGATCAATTGGTTAACACCTATGCAGTTCGCCACACTGTCAGCTACTTGTGGTGTAATTGCATTCTTTGGAGGTGCAGAGATATATGCCAGACGAAAGTAGATTTGTATTAAAGGCAGACCATATTGAAGATATGGGCAAACTAACGGGGCGTATTAAAGATATAGATAGTAAACATATGCAATTACACAGTGATTTGAAAATCATTATTACAGGCTTATCTAATAGTACAAACGCACTAACTGAAACGAGTAAAGGAACTAATAAAATATTAGAACGTATAGATGATAAATTGGATGGTTATAACGACAGAATAAAAGATGTTGAATTTAATGTAGAAACAACGACAAATCGCATAGATGCAATCGAACATTCAGTAAGTGAACGCAAAAAAGGAAATACGCAAATTATTATAGCCATCATTACCACACTAGGAACAATCATAGGTGGTGCTTCGTGGCTTGCGCAACTATTTTAAGGAGGATAACAATGAATAAAGATAAAACTAAACAATTCATCGCATTAGTTGGTGGCTTTCTAGGTGCTTTATATCTAGCGTTAAATGCATCTGGAATAAGCGCTGAATGGATTAATCCACAAAAGGTTGATGCGTGGGTAAACGTGCTTAATACAGGCATACCAATAGCGTTAACGTTCTATGGCGTGTACAAGAATACGTTTATCGTAACTGATAAAGCTAAGAAACAAGAAGAAATGTTGAAACAAAAAGGCATGAAATAAGTCGGCTAATCAGTCGGCTTTTTAATTTTATATAAGGAGTGATTTACAAGTGAAAAAACAAGAAGGCGTAAAATGGGCAGTTAAGAATATTGGTAAACGATTAGATATGGATAAGAAATATGGCTCACAATGTGCAGATTTTGTCATCGCATTTACTAAAGAACATTGGGGCGTGCATCCAACAGGCAACGCTAAAGACTTCATCAATTTTAAATTCCCTAAAGGTTTCCAAGTAATCAAAGGTAAAAACCAAATACCACAACCGGGAGATATATTTGTGTTTGGTGGTGAGTATGGTCATACAGGTATTGTTACAGAGGCAAACGGGATATACTTTAATAGTATTGACCAAAACTGGTATAACGAAAGTTTAACTAAAGGTAGTCCAGCAGCGTTTGTTGAAGACCATGAATACACTAATTTCTTAGGTGTTATCAGACCACCATATGAAGATGCTGAAAAAGGTGCTAGCAAGAAGTCTACTAAAATCGAAACAATCAATCACACGATTAATTACAATATGGCTAAGCGTAGTGGTGGCGTTAAAGGTGTCGTTATTCATAACACCGCTGGTAACTCATCAGCTAAACAAGATTACAATAACTTACGTAACGCTTCCATAGCACGTTATGAAGCTGGCATAGCTCACTATTACATTGACCGTCACACAGTATGGCGTGCTATTGATACGTATAGCGTAGCGTGGCATACTGCTAATCAAGACGGTAACAATGGCTATATCGGTTATGAAGTTGACGAGTCAATGAATGCTAGCAATAAAGATTTTATGGCTAATGAACAAGCGACATTTAAAAAAGCTGCAGCTGATATGCTGTATTATGGCTTACCAGTCAATCGCTCAACAGTTCGACTACATTGTGAGTTCGTACCAACTGCCTGCCCACATCGTTCAATGACAATTCATACAGGTTGGGACCCAGTCAAAAAAGGTGCAGCACCATTATCAGTTGTGAACGAATTGAAAGATTACTTCATTAAAGAGATCGAAAAGTATTACAATGATCCGTCATTAAAAGCTGGTAGTCCAGCAAGCAATGATGTGCCAAATAAAACAACAATTCCAACTGAAAAACAAAAAGCTAAACCAGCGAAGAAAAAAGGTGCTGCTAAAGTTAACGGCTATAAAAAGAATAAATGGGGCATCTTGTACAAAGCAGAAAAAGGTACATTCACATGTAAAGCGACACAAGGTATTGTTACTAGATATACTGGACCAAGTATACACAATCCAGTAGCTGGTGCGTTGGAACTAAACCAATCTGTTAATTATGATGAAGTTCAAGACTACGAAGGCTACATTTGGATTAGTTGGGAAGTCCATAGTGGTAAGACTGTTTACATGCCAATTGGTAAATCTGATGGCAAAGGAAATAGAGTGGGTGCAGCATGGGGTACTTTCTCTTAATTATAGGTAGAAACCCGTCACATAATGTAGTATAATATATATACTGCAAATACTTGATTACCAAGTAGATACTATATTATGAAACCCTAGCTTACTGGAATAGGCTAGGGTTATTTTTTGTGCACATTGGTAGTACTTTTAATGGTAATGTAATTAATGTTATAATTTATATAGACTCGTATATTGCCCCTGCAATTATGATGTCCTCGACGAATTGTCTTTACACCTCACATTAGTGGGGTGTTTTTTTGTATATATTATGTTTTTACAAAAAAGTAAAAAATTTGAAAATAAGTATGGAAAGAATTCAAATTATAGTATATTATATATTTACTTTAAATTATTTAAATATTTAAATAATTACTAGAACTCAAAAAGGATAGAGGTAATTTATGGTAGTTAAAAACAACCTAAAACACAACTGTAAAGACATTAGTGATGATTTATTGTATCTTTCTATTCAGTTGGATAAAAAAAGTGAAGAAAAAAATATGGACTTACGTAGTGAATATGAGATGCTTAAAGAGATAATCATTAGAATAGAAAAAATAGTCAAATAAAATTGAAAAGATTGTGAACGGGTGTTAAAGTAAAAAAAGTAACAAATATAAGGAGTCGGTTAAGCTGGAAGGTAAAAAATTAATTAGCCCAATAAATGTTACATTAGAGCAAGTTGCTTTTGAAATTAAAGATATCTCTAAGAAGATTAGGGAAGAACCAAATACTTTCAAAGAAATTGAACGTTTAAAAGAATGTTTAGTCAAATTAGAAGATTTAAGTATAGAAAAGAAATAACCGATTTAAATATATCATGATAACACCTTACTATTATGGAATGTATTTATTTGATTAAATTAGAAAAATGTAGTATTACTATATATAAGCACTTTGATAGTGCTTGAGTTACTAATAAAACTTCCATTACTTTGCCCTGTCACAATAGTGATGGGGTTTTAGTGTAGATAAGAGAATCTAAATTGATTTATGCGAAAAAAATCAACACAAATTCTATTCACTTTTTGTCCAAAATGGTATAATATATTAAAGATGGATGTAACTTTAGGTAACTATTGGTTGCATTTGGTAGTATATCTTAGTAAATAAGGTATGTTATTAAGGAGGGGAAATGTTATGACTAATAATTATTTAACTACAATTGACAATATTATTGGATTAATGAAAGAAGAAATACAAGATATTTCACCACTTAGATTACAAAAAACTTTGTATTTCCTATATGCATATTATGGCGCTTCATATGGTAATATGAGTAACAGTAAAGAATTTGAATTTACAACTGACGATAAGTTTAACTTACCAAAATATTTATTTGAAGGTAAATTTGAGGCATGGCAATATGGTCCAGTTATAAGAGAAGTATATACAAACAATAAACATAATAATGTTTATAATGATATGGTATTTAATATCGACGACTTCAATGGTACTGATGAAACTATGAAGAAAGAAATTACTGAATATTTAAGAGAAATTATACGTAGCACATATAAAGTGAGCGACTTTGGTTTAGTAGAGAGAACTCACGAAGATAAAGAGTGGCAGAAAAAAATAAGAACACAAGATGAAATGGATAACGATGCTATTATTAGTGAATATATTGAGGTAGTAAATGCCTAGATTTAATTCAGGATTTAATAAAAGAAAACAAGTAGTTATAGAAAATAAAGAATTCATACCGAATAGAGATGAATTTAACTCTAACAAAATTGATTTTGATTTGAGTAAAAGAAAAGAAAAAGAAATCATTTTCTTTAATGAAAGTGTAAAATCTTCTATTACAAATTCTAATTTAAAATTCACAAATTTTATTTCTGATCATAAACAACAAAATAAAATTAATATTATACAAAAGTTTTCGGATGACTTAACGTTAATTAAAAATAGAGTAACCTCACTGGAATATGATAGTAGGATGCTATCTATTTTCACATTATATTTAGAAGTTAATACTAGAGAAGTTATTAAGGAAAACTACTTAGTAAAAAGTGATATACGTGGCCCACTTGAAACACAAGATGCACTTAGAGTTTATTGGTTTTATGATTTAGAAGATGAAAATATAAAAATAATTTGTATGGATCCTCAACATTTAGTATTACCCAGTAAACATAATGGTAAAACTAAAGAACAGATGAAGAATGAAACATTTAACGAAACTGTTAATAGTAAGAAACACTGTATTAGTAAATATTTTCAAAATAAAAAATCAAGTAATACTATTTATATAACATAACTAAACCCACCTTAATTGGTGGGTTATTTTAAGTTGTGATATAATTTATTTAAATAAAACAAGGAGGCGTATATTTATGTTTAATAATTTGCTAACTTCAATTGGTGTAGGTTCAATAACTGCGGATACACTTATCGAAAATAATGTTAATTATGAAAATGATTTTATTAAAGGTATTGTCATGCTAAAAGGCGGAAATGCTGATCAAAAAATTAATAAAATTGAAATTACATTAATGGAGAGAATTCAAAACGACGACAAAACAAGTCAATTTTCAGAAGTAGAAAACGAATTGGATACATACATATATGCCGGGGAGTTTAAAGTTGAAGCTAAGGAAGTAGAAACAGTACCTTTCCAATTCAAACTTGAAAATCATGAGATAGATGTTGAAAATAACAAGATTTACTTAAAAACACATGTATTTATTGACCATAGTGTTGACGCTTATGATGAAGATGAAATTTTAGTTTATAATTCTAAATAAAGAAGAATTACCCACCTTAATTGGTGGGCTTTTTTATTTATTTTTGCTAATAATTTCTATAATATTTATTCCTTCTGATTCGTTGGGTTCCTCGAAGAATGAAGTGAGATAATTGAAAGTAGATTCAGTATCAAAATTATTCCTTTCTGGTTCATCTAGTTGTCTTTTCTTTAGGTGTTCTAAACATTTTTGGTTATCAACATTTATATATATAAGTTTATGATAGGCATTTACTTCATTAGCTATATTTAGTAACCATCTTCTTTGATTTTGGGTATTTCCTGGAAAGTCCATAACTATATCTGTCCCAACACACAATATATTCTGTACATGTTTTTTTATCAAAGGCTTTATTTGTTTTGACAAATTTTGATAATCTTCTAATGTCTTAATTTTATTTGGATACAGACTTTCAAGCCATTCGTCTTCTGATAATAAAACTGCATTTTTTTCTTTCGTTAATTGTTTTGACATTGTTGTTTTTCCAGCACCCATTTTACCTGTGAAAAAATATAAAGTCCCTAAATTGTTCATGTTGAATCTACTCCTATATGTTTTTGGATTATAATTATTTATGCTTTAATATAATATACACTTTACCATAAATGTACTGTAAATATGGTGTTTTCTACTCTATCTCCACAATACAATCCATACTCAACAATACTTTCTCACCATTTTCCAATACCTCTAACTTGTTACGTTCGCTATCAAACTTATTAATCTCACATTCAATCGTTTTGTAATAACCAACTTCCCAATACTTAATTGTAGCTGGTGGATCGTAAAATAATTTTTGTGCCAACACATCGTTCAAATCACGTAACGCTAACTCATCAAAGATAGGTTTATCAACTTTGTTTTGGTCTTCAATGAATCCGTTAATCGTTTCATACTGTTGGGGCATCGTTGCAAATGGTTGCCATTTAATAACCTTGCGTCCTTGTGGAATGTTTGAGTTCAGATATTGTTTAGGTATATTACGATAATCTGTTTCATATTTATATGGTTCAGGCATACTAGGATTAATAACGTTCATAATAGACACCCTCCGTTAATTAGTAGTTCTGTTATACGTATAAGTGTTCTGTTTTTGTACAGTGGATAAATAAGTAGTATTAATTTGAAATATAGAAAAAAGAGTAATAACTTTTGAAATGTATTTGTCTAAATGTATTAAATTTGTATAGAATATATACATAAAGGAGGTTTTATAGGTGAATAAAATAATAAGTTTAAGTATCACCTGTTTTACAATATTGAGTGGTTGCAATAATCATGAAAGTGTATTAGATAAAGATTATTTAAATATAGCTCATAGAGGAGCAAGTGGTTCTACACCAGAACATACATATGTTGCATATGATAAGGCTATTAAACAAAATGCAGATTATACGGAACTTGACTTACAAATGACTAAAGATAAAAAATTAATTGCAATGCATGATAATAAATTAGATAGAACGACAAATGGTACAGGACTGGTTAAAAATAAATCCTATGAAGAAATAAAAAGACTAGATGCAGGCGCCTGGTTTGACAAAAAATTCAAAGGTGAAAAAGTTCCAGAACTAAATGATGTGTTAAATAAATATAAGAAAAAAACAAATTTCTATATTGAAACGAAACATCCTGATATGTATCCAGGTATGGATAAACAGTTAATTAATGACTTAGAGAATAATAATATGTTAGATGAAGATGGATTAAAAAAAGGTAAATTAATCATTCAATCATTTTCTGAATCGAGTTTAAAAAATATACATAAATTAAATGAAAGCATTCCACTCATTCAGCTCATTGATGATAAAGATATATTAAAATTAAATGACAAAGAATTAAAACGCCTGTCTAACTATGCATATGGACTTGGATTTAACAAAGATCTTGTAAACAAAGATTTAGTAGAACAGTGTCATAAACATGAATTGAAAGTTCACGTATTTACATTAAACAATGAAGAAGAAGTAAAAGAAATGAAAAAATTCAATGTAGATGGTGCATTCAATAACAATCCTTAAATATTTAGAAAAAAACATAAAATACCTATTTCGAAAATGGACATTCCTTAAATTTAAGGGCAAAAAAAGGGCAAGCATCATATAAAGTATAAATAAGTATAGATTGTAGTTATAACATTCATAGTTACATTTATATAGAAGAAAGCCATCATATATGAAGTATAAATAAGTATGTAAAATCACTAACCGAATACGCTAAATAGTTGCCCTTAAATTTAAAACCCTTTAACCACAACGGTTAGAGGGTTTTTAGTTTGTAATTTTTAATATTTCTGGGAAAAATTCTAAAATGTTCGCTTTTATGTTCTATCTTTTGCCCAATTATATAATAGTGTACTATTAATTTAATTGTGAATTGAGGGTTGTAATATGGAAAAATGGGATGCTTATGATATTCATTTAAATAAACTAGATTTTGACCTAATCAGAGGTGAAAAAATAAAAGATAATGTTTTTCATCTAGTATCAGAAGTTGTGATTATTAATAGTGATGGTAATTATTTAGCTATGAGAAGAGATTTTGATAAAAGTTATCCAGGGCTTTATGAAGTATCGGTTGGAGGGAGTGTTTTAAGAGGAGAAAGCCCTATACAAGCTGCTAAAAGAGAGACTTTCGAAGAGACGGGAATTAATATTTCTGATTTGAAACAAGTAGGTTTAAATATTTCAGAACAATATAATACTATTTTTGTGATTTTTATTGCAAATGTAGATATTGATAAAGAAAGTATTGTACTACAAAAAGGTGAAACAATAGATTATAGATGGGTGCCAAGTTCGGAAATAAATAAATTTTTAAACTCAGACATGCATGTACCTGGAAAGAGTAAAAGAATAAAAAAAGTGATAAATATTTAAACAAATAGACACAACAATGAATTATGTAATAACCTAATTAAAGAAAAGGTTGAGTGCAGATATCATTTTAAGAGCAAAAATGGCAAAGCACTATATAAAGTATAAATAAATATAAAGAATCATTATTCGAATACGCTAAATAGTTGCCCTTAAATTTAAAACCCTTTAACCACAACGGTTAGAGGGTTTTTTGTTATCTATAAATGGGTGACACTTTATAATAGCGGGATATTAATATAAACAAAATCATTTGTACATTTTTAATTATACCGGTACAATATAATTAAACCGTATAAAAAGGGGTATTAAATTGGATATTAAATTAGTTGTAACAGATATGGATGGGACTTTTTTAGATAGTAATAGTGATTTTAATAGAGAAGCTTTTAAAGCATTAAAGGAAAATTTGGTTTCTAAAGATATTAGATTTGTATTTTGTACTGGGAAACAATGCGAAAGAGTCGAAAATATTGTGGGAGATTTGAGTAACGATACTTTTATCATTGGAGATAGTGCTACGCGTATAAAGTATAATGGAGAATTTCTATATACAGCTACTATCAATAATAATTTAGGCTTAAATATTATTGAATCGTTAAAAGAAATAGATGAAGAACAGACTATTATAGCTTGTACAGAAGAAGTTGCTTATGTTTTAGAATCTACTTCTGAAGAAGAACGTAAATTTGTGCATGGATCATATCAAAATGTGAAATACATAAAAGATTTTGTAGAAATAAAAAGTGATTTCTTAAAGATTACAGTTCATGATATTAAAGGGAAATGTAAGAATACAGCCGAACAAATTGGTTACTTTAAAAATGAGGTTTATATAGTTGCTTCTGAACATTATTGGATTGATATTACAGCATTAGGTGTTAATAAAGGAACGACTATAAATAGAATACAAAGTATTTTAAATATAGATCCATCTGAAACAATTGCTTTTGGAGATGGTTTAAACGATATCGACTTATTTAAATCAGCTAAGTATAAAGTAGCAATGGATAACGCATATCCAGAACTAAAAGAAGCAGCAAATCTAATTTCAGTAAATAATAATAAAAGTGGAGTTATTAAAACTTTAGAATTATTAGTGTAAATAACTTAACTAAAGTCAGTTAATGACTTTATATGATAATTTACATTTTCTTAATATTATGGTTTACTATATATAAGTTAAACATCGTAGATAATCATAGTCTCGCTCGAATGAGTGAGACTTTTTTATATTGTTATAAATTAAATAGTGGGGGAGTTTTATGTTATATACTATTACATCGATACTACCAAAGATACATGGGGGTCGAACTAAATCCTTATTGTACAGAATCAAGTTTTTAGAAGAACATCTAAACCAAAAGTCTGTTATCCACACTACTAATTATAATCCGGATTATTTTAATGTTTATGATGACTTTAAGAAAAGAAATATCATAAGTGATTCTTTAGAAATAAAAAATATTTATGAATGGCTATCTAACGACAAATTGCTTGAAAAATATTCTAGTCCAACAATTTTTACTAAAAAAAAGAAAGAAACAGAGTACACTATTGAACACTTAAATGAAAAAATTAATAAAAACATTGTTAGATACTATAATAAGGATGAATATGTGTTATATAGAAAATTTTACTTTGGTACTAAAATTTTGCTGTTCGAAGATTTTATGTCGCCTATATCAAGTAAAAGGTTGGAAAGAAGAGAGTATACAAGAAATGGTGTGCTTCATAGAATTACTAACTATTCACCAACAAGTTATAATAAATTATACGAAGAATATTATAATAAGGTAGGATATATATATTTAAAAAAATACTATTCTGATGTTGAGAAGAATAAAATTTTGTATATAACGTTTTATCAAGGTAATAGACCAGCTAAATTTTTTAGAAATGAAAAAGAGATGTTTACTTATTATTTCAATAATGTTCTTGAAGATGATTCAATAGTGTTTAATGATGCTAGGTTATTGGATAAATCATTAATAGAATGTGATAAAAATTTAAAAAGGGTAGCTGTGTTTCATAGCACTCATTTAGTGGAAAGAGGAATTAGAGGTTCTTATAAGCTGGTTTTAAATAGTGATGATATTATTGATAAGTATATAGTTCTTACTGATTATCAAAAAAAAGATATTCAAAAAGACTTCGAGATTGAAGATGATAAATTCAAAGTAATTCCACATTTTGTTGAGAAAATGAAATCTCATGAAATTAACGAGAAAAACAATCAATTTTGTTACGTTGGTAGAATTTCAAAAGAAAAGCAAATTGATCATATTATTAAAGCTTTTAGTATATATATAAGTAAAGGTAATGATTCAAAATTACTTATATATGGTAAAGATGAAAATGGAGAGTTGAACTCATTAAAAATACTAGTGAAAGAATTGAATTTAAATGAATATGTAGAATTTAAAGGGTACACTAGTAATCCTGAAAAAGTTTTCGAAAATTCAATTGCTTCTATTTTAACTAGTAAATTTGAAGGTTTTGGACTTACTATAATGGAAAGTTTAAATAATGGATGTCCAGTTTTATCTTACAATATTAAATATGGTTCAAGTGAATTAATAGAAAATAATAAAAATGGCATTCTAGTAGAAAAAGACAATATTGACGAACTTGCAACAGCTATGGAAAATGCTAGAAATATACCTTTGAAAGATGTAAAATTGAATAATAGATTTAGTCTAGAATCTGCAATTAATAATTATAAAAACTTACTAGATGAATTAAAATATTAAAAGTTTGAAAAAATGGGGAGAAAAAATGAATAAATTATCGATTATTATTACATTTTATAATAATAAAGATCATATATTAGACTGTATAGAAAGTATAAAAAGTCAAAGAAATCAAAACTTTGATTTGATTATTGTCGATGATGGTTCAACTGACTCATCAGCTAATTTAGTTAAAGAGTCGATTAATACCTATGATAAACACATTAACTTTATTACATTAGAAAATAATTCAGGTCATGCACATGCTAGAAATATTGCTTTAGAACATGTAAATACACAATATGTTATGTTTTTAGACGCAGACGACCAACTAGCAAGTTATTCAGTTGAGTATTATTTATCTAAAGTTAACGGATTGGATGGATTAGTAGCACCTATACACAAATTCACTATGAATAAACCACAATACGTTAATAAAGATAAAGTAAGAGTTGAATATTTAACTCAAAATTCTAATCCTAATTCATTTTTAAGAAAGAATACTGTTTGTAATATTTTATTTAAAAATGCAATTATTCAAGCTCATAACATTAGATTTAATGAGAATTTAAAAATATACACTGATGCTTCATTTGTACTTGATTATATGAAGTATGTTGAAAGATTTGCCAGAATATTTGATTTTCCGTTTTATTATAGAGGTGAAGTATACGATCCATTTGAAGGAAATACTCTAACTGACCAAGAATTTATATTAACATTTGAAGACTATGTTAATAGCTATTTCGATTCTATTGAAAGAACTGATAATAAAAAAGTAATTCATTTCTTAACTAATAAAATGAAAAAAGAAATCAAAAATGGTTTCGATCCATCTTTAAAAGATATTGAGTTGAGATACAATACCCTTGAGAAACCATTAGTTAAGGTTGTTAAATCTTTAAAGTGGGACTTAATGAAAGACTCTAAAATTTTGTACAACTTAGAGATACTATTTTTATCTATGAATGCGATCGAAAATGCAAAGTATGTTAATAATCTTAGATATGTAAGTAGACATGTGAAAAATATATTACAAAATAATAAATTGAAAAATCGTTCTAAATATCAATTGTTTGATAAAGAAGAAGGTGTAGATTCAAACACAATTGTATTTGAATCATTTGGTGGCAAAAATTATAGTGATAGTCCTAAATATATATATGAATATATGCAAAGAAACTATCCTCAATTAAATTACATTTGGGTATTTGCCAAACCTGAACAAAATGTAATTATCGGAAATGCTGAGAAAGTTAAAAAAGGATCTAAAGAATATTACGATGCATACTCTAAAGCAAAGTTTTGGGTTACCAATGCTAGACTACCTCTTTATTTAAACAAGAAAGAAAATCAAATATATATTCAAACTTGGCACGGTACACCATTAAAAAGATTAGCTAACGATATGAAAGTTGTTAGAATGCCAGGTACAACTACGTCTAATTACAAAAAGAATTTTTATGCTGAAACATCAAGATGGGATTATTTAGTTTCTCCAAACAGATATTCAACAAATATTTTTAAAACTGCTTTCTGGATGGATGAAGAAAGAACGATGGAAATTGGTTATCCTAGAAATGATGTATTAGTTAATAGAAGTAATGATCAAGAATATATCGAACAAATAAAAAAAGATTTGAATTTACCTGAAGGAAAAAAAATCATTATGTACGCTCCTACATGGAGAGATGATGAATTTGTCAAAAAAGGAAAGTATCTATTTGATTTAAAAATTAATCTAGAAAATTTACAAAAAGAGTTAGGTGACGAATATGTCATATTACTTAGAATGCACTATTTGATTTCTAATGCTCTAGATTTAAATGGATATGAAGACTTTGCTATTGATGTATCTAATTATAATGATATTTCTGAATTATACTTAATATCTGATGCTTTAATTACAGACTACTCTTCGGTTATGTTTGACTTTGGTATTCTTAAGAAACCTCAATTCTTTTTTGCTTATGATATTGAAAAGTATGATAAAGGTTTAAGAGGATTCTATATGAATTATATGACTGACTTACCAGGTGAAATTATAACAGATGAGTTTAAATTAGCAGAAGAGTTAAAAAATATTGACGAACATAAAGAAAAATATAAAGATAAGATAGAGAAGTTTTATGAGAAATTCTGTTCTTTAGAAAAAGGAGAATCATCTAAATATATAGGTGATTATATATTTAACAATACAAAATAGTGTCTGGGACATGTATATGTGTTAAAGAAATTTGATTTGTACTTTTTGGTTGTTCTTATAAAAATAAGCATATCACTGTAAAACTGTAGTAATCAGTTCTAGTGATATGCTTATTTTTATTTTAAAAATCTAAATAATAATATATATCATATTTACCTTCTTGGTTAGTGAAACTATAGTCTTTCGTATTTAATCCGCCTATTTCAAATCCATAACGTAAATAAAAGTGATTAGCGCTTAAGTTATTGTCTTGCGCAATTGTATATAGTCCATATATTTCTTTTGTTTTTGCTTCTGATATTGCTGCATCTAACAACATTGAAGCAATATTTTTTCTGCGATGTGATGAAGCCACTTTTAAATCACTTAGATATAGATATTTGTTCCAATTATTTTCGAAAATTGCTAAACCTACACATTCATTATTTTCAAAAGCACCAAGTGCAAATCCATTTTGATTAATTATGTCTAGTTGATAATTTTCATCTGGAAAAACCATTGTTTCAGTTTCAGTTAAAATTTCATGATAATTCCATAAATTATTTGCTCTTGTAACGATTAATTTTCCGTATAATTCAAACTTTTCATTGGGCAGTTTAAGTGCTTTTTGATTCTCATTTATTATTTTCTCTATATTTACCATAGTAGAAAACCCCCTTATTAACGCTTATTCTATCTCTACAATGCAATCCATATTTAGCTTTAGCAACTCATTATTTTTAAGCACTTCTAACTTATTTCGTTCACTATCAAATTTATTTATTTCACAGTCTACTTCTTTAAAATAACCATTATCCCAATATTTAATTGATGCTTTTGGATTATAGAATATCTTCTCTGCTAAAACATGATTTAAATCGTTTAATGCAGTGTCCTCTAATATAGGTTTATCAACCTTTGTTTGATCTCTTATAAACTGTTTAATCGTTTCGTATTGTTGTGGCATTGTCGCAAATGGTGCCCATTTAATCATACCACGGCCTTTAGGTATGTTTTGTTGAAGATATTTATTTGGTATTTTTCGATAATCAGATTCATATTTGTATGGTTCAGGCATACTCGGATTAATGACTTTCATATGCAAGTTCCTTATTTATTTTATTTAAGCGATGAATCGAGTTGTTTAATGCAACAATCATAGTATTTCTTTGAGTATGTGAAGACTGTACGTCATCATAAACTGTGCATAGTAACTCTAAATAATCTGAATATAAGATGAACTTTTCTGTTCGACTATTAAATGACTTAAGATAATTACAAACATTGTTTATTTCTTTATAAATAACTTTGTCGTTTAAAAATTTTGCGGTGTCATTAGTTGGCTCAATGCTATCTAACATGTAAATATAAGATTCAAATTTATTAATCATTAAGTTTATATACTTATTCATAATTAACACCTCTCGTAGAATTATTATCTTCATTATACGAACAAGTGTTCGTGTTTGTAAAGTGTTAAGTTAAAAATTTAAATAGAATAACTTAATTAAATTGTTCAAATGCTTCAAATATAACACTTAGAATGTGAGGCTATTACTTTTACTAGAAGCTTTCAAAATATTATATTTATCTTTATTTACAAGAAAATTTTTTGTCAAAAAAATTTACTCTAGATTTGTTTAACAATATATAGTTATAATTAGTGTATATTATTTAGCATTTGTTAACTATTTGTAAAAAATCCTATAGTAAGATAATTGTTAAAATTAAAGAGGAGTACATTTATGAAAGTATATACATCAGTTATATTTTGGATGAGAGCAATGGCATGTTTAAGTATTGTTATGATCCATACTATAACAACAACATTCTATAAATTTGAAATGCCAAATGAAGGCTATTTATTAAGAGTTTTTCAATTATTATTACTATATGCAACACCTATATTTGTGTTTATTTCTGAATTCTTATTAGCTAAGCATTATAAGACAGAAGTTAAAGAAGGCTTTGTGAAGCAGAAGTTACTTATTTTAGGAATTCCTTATATTATTATCAATTTAGGGCTAGCTTATGTGTATGGTCATCCTGAAAACCTGAAAGAATATATGGAATCAGTTAATTTTATGATGTTTCACGGTGGAACATTAACTTATTTTATTATCATTATTTTTCAATTTTACGCATTACATATGTTATTCGCTAAATATTTAGTGAAGTTGAATCCTATAAAGATGATTTTTTATTCATTAATTATAACGAGCCTATTTTGGGCAATGCGAACATTTATAGATGCACCTGATGCCTTTTATTTAAATTGGATGTGGCAAAGAGAAGGATGGATGGTCTTTATAGGTTGGCTAAGTTATTTCTTATTAGGCTTTTATATGGGTTACTACTATGAAACATTCATGGCTAATATACAAAGATACAGTGTTCATATTCTAGTCGGTACTTTAATTGTTACTGTAATAACTGTGTTCAACTATTTATCTGGTTGGCTAACTTTAGTAGATTCAAAACGTATAGATACACCTCTATATGTTACTATGATTATTCTGGTATTCTTTTTAATATCATCTTATACTAAGTATGTTCCAAGATTTTTTATATTCATTAGTAATTATTCGTTCTCTATTTATCTAATACACTATTTTATTGTTCATAGATTAGGGAAATTACATGATAATCCAGCATTTAATATATTATTTACGTTTACATTGACTGTTACTTTTGCAATTTGTATAACATATTTGTTTAATTTAACAAAATTTGGGAAATATATAGTTGGCGGTATTGGAAAAGTTAAGTATGAGTCGTTTTATAATAGTTATAAAAATAATCAAGTAGATTAAAGGGGGAAAAATGATGGGGAAGTTAGTCTCGATTATAGTATCTGTATATAATAAAGAACCTTATTTAAAGAAATGTATAGAATCATTAATTAATTTAAATATAGATCACTCGAAGATTGAAGCAATTTTTGTAGATGATTGCTCAACAGATCATTCCGTTGAAATAATAGAAAGTTATGTAGAAAAATTTGAATTTATAAAAATCATTAAGTTACCAAATAATACAGGTAGTCCTTCAGAACCACGAAATATAGGCATGAAAGAAGCAAGTGGAAAGTATTTAACATTATTAGATGCCGATGATTGGTTAGATACAGAAGGGTTCCCAAAATTTATTAATAAAGTTAATGAAGACGATGCTGAATTTGGTTTAGGTCAAAGTTATAAGCATACAAATAAAAATATTACATTTCATGCAAGGTTTACAGCATATAAAGATAGTTCTAATTTGAAACCTGAGGAAATAGAGAAAATTTTTAGAGCAGTTGGACCACCTGGGAAAGTATTTAAGCGTAGTATTGTAGAAGATAATCAAATAGAGTTTGAACATATGAAATTTGGAGAAGATAAACTATTTTTCATTGAGCTCATTTCGAAGATTAGTAATATTACAATGTCTACAATTCCGGTGTATCACGTGAATAGATATGACGAAAATGTTTCACTTGTAAAAGAAACATCTGTACTGGACAAAGCTTATTTAAATAAAGAAATCACAAAAAGAATTTGTAAGGCAGATATACCATTACCACTAAAAAAACTAGCTTTATCTAGAATGGTCGAAGTTGACTTCTTTAGAAGATTTTTGCATACAAAGACATTCTTGAAATCTGATAATAAACAAGAATTTTACATTTTATTTAATGAAATTGAAGAAATACTAAAAGAACATGGATTCCAAACAAAAGATTTTTTAAAAAATAAAATTTTTACAGCTATGTATGAACTATACCAATCTGAAAATGAAGATGAATTTTTAAAATTCACACATGATGTAGTATATGGGAATTGGCGTTTTTATGTCCAAAATGATGCGGTTTATAAAGAATTAGAAAATAATTATGACATCATAAACCCTATCGCTGTAGATTGTTATCCAATTTATGAGGGTACCCAATACATAAATGGAGAGATGTATGAAGTAATAAAAGTTTTAAAACCAGAACATATTAATATTACTGCCCTAAGCTTAGTTGAAATTAATAATGTGTTAAATACTCAATACATAGACTTTGATTATAAAAATGACAAAATTTATATAAATCAAAAACAATTCGATCAATTAGAAGCTTTAGATGTAAATTTATGTGTAGATCATGGTGAAATGGATAGTACGTTGGTTTATGCTTCATATCCAAGTAATAATGAAACGTTTAAAATGAAAAGACAAAGTTTCAAGGTAGAGTTTATAAATAGATTGAAAGAAAATAAAAAAAATAAATATTTTACAAACATATCTGATTCATTAATTACACTTAAAAAAACTAAGATATATAAAGACCTTGAATTTAAAGAAGCAATTATGAACTTGGAGCCAGGATCAAAAGTTGTTCCAACTGAAATAAAATATAGTTCTAACGGTACACCTAGGTTAGTCTTAGAAGATGGTAGTATAATGACTGCTAATAAAGATTTTGTCACACATATTGATGAAAAAAATCACCATAAGTATATAACTGAAGTGCCAAGTGAAGTAAAAGTTAAAAAAACTTGTAAATTATATGATTCGAGATCATTTAAAAATGAACCGATTAAAATACTAAAAATTGGTGAAAACATAAAAATCAGTAATATTATTTATACTAATAACTCAACACCACGACTTGTTACAGAAGATGGTAATTATTTAACAGCTAATAAAGACTTTATTGATATCACTATGTAGTTAATGGTAAACAAATTCTAAAAAACTCCACCAACAAGGTCGTTGGTGGAGTTTTTTATTAATGATTAAATCATCTTAAATAAAAATTAATACTTAAACAATAAACGATTAATGAAAACGTGGTATATTGATGTTGAAGGGGCAATGATAAATGATGACTTTAAAATATATATTTATGAATTTAATCATAAGTCACTTAATAGGAATTCTAGTTTATTGCTTTATTGTTCAAGATTTGCTGATAGCGATTACTATAGGGATAGTAAGCTATATAATGAATGTATTAATTGATTTAATACCTGTTAAAGAATAGGATATGTAATTTTTTAAGGCTGCTAACTAGGGATAAAAAAACGTAACATTAAAGTTTATATAAAGGAGATAACTTGAACTCAGGTTATCTCCTTTTTTGTATTTATTAGAATAAAATAAAATTTTTATCAATTATGTCATAAATT
This sequence comes from Mammaliicoccus fleurettii, assembly GCF_002018435.1. Taxonomy (NCBI): domain Bacteria; kingdom Bacillati; phylum Bacillota; class Bacilli; order Caryophanales; family Staphylococcaceae; genus Mammaliicoccus; species Mammaliicoccus fleurettii. The sequence goes on from NZ_MWJM01000001.1 coordinate 187,614, forward strand.
GTTGTTATATATAGATTAAATATTAAATTAGTGTTAATATAGAGAAAAAATTAAATTGTTAACTCCAATTAAAAGAGGGGCGAGATTGAATGAATATCAAAATTCTAGGGTTCAATCTTTTTGCAAAAGGTGGAACATCAAGAAGCAACATCAACTTAATCAAATCTTTTATTAAATCTAATCATGAGGTTACGTATTATAATTTTAAAGAATTTGATAAAACTGCAAAGTTTAACATCATGATCAATGAACAATTATTTGATAAAAATTTGAATTTCAAACTATTTGAGGATGCTCATGACTTAGTCGGAGCTGATTTAGTTATTTTGACGAGAGAAACTTTCTTTTATTTAGCAAGAGAAATTAAATCGATAGATTATCGTATTAAAATTGTAGGTGAGATTCATGCGCCATTAGCTTATATAAATGATGGTCAAGATTTAGCGATGGACTCTATCGATGCATTTAGAGTAAGTACAATGGATGTTAAAAATGATTTTATGAAACGCTTTAAAGTTACGAATGTTTTCAACCAATATGTAGATGCATCACATATTGAATTAAATGAAGAAGCAAGTGTAACAAAAAGAAACTTGTTAATTAAAGCTCGTTTTGAAGATAATATTAAAGACATTTCATATGTAATAAAATTGATGAATCGAATTGTTAACATTGAAGGGCATGACGATATTCAGTTATATATAAAAGGGTATGGTCCGTCTGAAATATTGTATAAGAACTTAATTCAGTATTATCATTTAGAAGATAATATACATATTAATGAGAGAGAACCGAAGAATTATATTTATATTTCTTCTTCACCATATGAAACGTTGGGATATTCTATATTAGAAGCAATTGCTGAAGGAAATAAAGCTTTTATTTACGCTGGTGAAGATGGTGTTCTTCAAAGAATTTATCAAAAATATCATGCGATTGAATTTTTAGAAAAAAATATACAAGACGATTGCAAACGACTACTTGACTTTATTGATCATAAATATACTAAAGAACAAAGAGCTGCAGATGTAGCATTGATGAAAGATACGTTTATAGATAGAGATTATGCGAATGATTTCATTGAGTCATCAATTGGGTGTATGAATGAACTTAAAAGAGGTTCAGTTAATACAAAAGTTTCAAAGAGCAATAATGGGAAGAATTCAAAGCTTGAATATGGTAGAGATTTATACGAGCAATATAAAACAAAGCCATTATTAAGAGCAGTCTTAAATAATGAAAAAGTGTTTAATTTTGCTAAAGAGAAATATGAAAAAAGAAAAATAGATAAAATGAAACAAATATATGATCAAATTAAACCTTCGCATAACAAAGTGTTTATCGAGTCGTTTCATGGTAATAATTTTAGTGGAGATCCTAAGTATTTAGGAATTTATATTAAAAAACATTTTCCTGAAAAAGAGGTATACGTAAGTTCTAGAAATGCATTGGTAGATATGGAGGTTAGAAGTTATAATTTAGTTCCTATAAGATTCGGTAGTGAAATTTATAATCGAACATTTAGAGAATGTAAATATGTAATAGTGAATGGAAATACTTTAGATAGAGTATTTAAGCATAAAGAACAAATATTTATACAAACATGGCATGGTTTCCCTTTAAAAAGAATGTTGAATGATTTAGGGGATGAAATTGAAAGAAAAGAACAAGTTCAAGCATTTAGACCGAGAATGAAAAAGTGGGATTATTTACTTACTTCTTCGGCTATAAATACAATCCTATTGGAGTCCTCATTTGATCTTAAAGAGAATAAAAACTTACAAGTACTTGAGCTTGGTGCACCTAGAAATGAATATTTAATACAAAGTAATGAAGAAGAAAGCGATCGCGTTCGTTCTAAGTACTTCTTTACTAAAAATAAAGATAAGAAATTTATATTATTCTGTCCTACATGGCGAAAAGAGAAACGAGAAATATTATCAAAAATTAATCTGATCATTTTACTTGAACATTTGCCGGAAGAATATGAAATTATAGTTAAATTACATCCTAATGAAGCTCATTTAAGACGGATATATAGTGAACTGAGTGAACGAATCCATTGTTTTTATAATGAATTTGTAGATATTCAAGAAATATACTTGATTTCAGAAGCTATGATTACAGATTATTCCTCAACAATTTTCGACTTTGCACATTTGAATAAACCAATATTCTTATTACAAGAAGATACGGAAGATTATTCACAACAAATCGGTTTTTATTTCGATATATTTGAACTTGTAAATATTGAAATTGCAAGTAATGATGAACGCATTTTAGCAAGACAGTTATTAGAGAACAAAGAAATTGATTACCACAATATTACGAATAGACTATTAGGTGCAGACAAAATCGGAACAACAGAAAATATTGTAAACTTTATAATGAAATAATCCAAAATAACATCTCTACAATTATTGTAGAGATGTTATTTTGGATTAATATTTTATAATTAATTAATGTGTTAAGTTCAGTTCTAATTCTAAAGCTTCTTTTAAGACGTTAGATGTTTCTTGTGAATTAACACCACAATTACCATACTTTTCAGCAAGCTTAAATGCTGTAACGTATAATTCTAAACAGTCTTTCGCAATATCTTCTGCATTTTCTTCTACGGACGGATTTGCACTAACCACTAATTCTGCAAATTTTTCTGGTTGAATTTCAATTCCCATGTTTAAATAAACACTCCTAGTAAGATTTTGTAACGTTAACAAAACAATCATATTTCAATCATGTCTATATAGCGTCCATTTTATAAATACCCTAATAAAAAAATATTAATCATCTCTTTTAAAAATTTTTGTTTTGAATTAGAATATATAGTGTATAGAGAGGATGTCAATATTGAGAATTTTATTTATAGGTGATATTGTAGGTAAATTAGGAAGAGAGCAATTAGAAAATTATTTACCAAAAATTAAAGCAAGTTATAAACCAACTTTAACCATTGTGAATGCAGAAAATGCTGCTCACGGCAAAGGATTAACAGAAAAATTATATAAAGAAATATTACGTATGGGTGCTGACTTTTTAACAATGGGAAACCATACATATGGTCAAAGGGAAATATACGATTTTATAGGTCAAGCTAACAGAATGGTACGACCTGCAAATTTTCCTGAAGAAGCACCTGGAATAGGTATGAGAATTATTAAAGTAAATGATAAAGATATTGCAATTATTAATTTACAAGGCCGTTCATTCATGCCAGCAATAGATTGCCCATTTAAAAAAGCAGATGAACTAATTGAACAAGCATCGAAAATAACACCATATATATTTGTAGACTTTCACGCTGAAACAACGTCTGAAAAGAATGCAATGGGTTGGTATTTGAATGGGCGAGTGAGTGCTATGGTTGGAACACATACACACATTCAAACTTCTGATGAGCGCGTGTTAAATGGTGGTACAGCATATATTACGGACGTAGGAATGACAGGATACTATGATGGTATTCTAGGCATTAAAAAAGAAGAAGTTATAGAAAGATTTATAACAAGCTTGCCACAACGTCATAATTTGCCAGATGAAGGTAGAAAAGTATTGTCTGGTGTAATTATTGATCTCAATGCAGAAGGTAAGGCTAAAAAAATTCAAAGAGTTTTAATTAACGATGATCATCCATTTGAATAGTATCGTCCATTAGACTGATTTTTACTAAAGCCCTTTAATTTCATAGGATTAAAGGGCTTTTTTTGTTATGATATAAATTGAGATATTACATGGGGAGGCCATAAAATGAAATCACAAATTTCATGGAAAGTTGGCGGACAGCAAGGTGAAGGAATTGAATCAACAGGTGAAATTTTTGCAACTGCTATGAACCGCCAAGGATATTATTTATACGGATACCGTCATTTTTCAAGTAGAATTAAAGGCGGTCATACGAACAATAAAATTAGAGTATCGTCGAAGCCAGTTAGAGCTATAAGTGACGATTTAGATATATTGATTGCATTCGACCAAGAAACAATAGATGTAAATTATGGTGAAATGCTTGAAGGAAGTATAATAATTGCTGATGAAAAAGCTAAACCACAAAATCCTGAAGATAGTAAAGCTCAATTAGTAAGTCTTCCGTTTACAGGTGTAGCTAAAGAACTAGGAACTGCTTTAATGAAAAATATGGTTGCTGTAGGTGCAACATGTGCAGTTATGAATTTAGATACAAAAGTATTTGAATCATTAATTAAAGATTTGTTCGGTAAAAAAGGCGAGAGTGTTGTAGATTTAAATATACAAGCTTTAAATGAAGGCTATCGCTTAATGAAAGAAGAAATGGAAAGTTTAAATAGCGAACATACATTAGAACCTATTGATTCAGAAGGTCATTTATTCATGATAGGTAATGATGCAATTGGTTTAGGTGCAGTTGCAGCAGGCGTTAGATTTATGGCAGCTTATCCAATTACACCAGCTTCTGAAATTATGGAATACATGATAGATCGCCTACCTGCTTTAGGTGGTGCTGTTATCCAAACTGAAGATGAAATTGCAGCATGTACTATGGCGATTGGTTCTAACTATGCTGGCGTACGTTCATTTACATCATCAGCAGGACCAGGATTATCATTGATGATGGAATCTATTGGTTTATCAGGTATGACTGAAACACCACTTGTTATAGTTAATACACAACGTGGTGGCCCATCAACAGGTTTACCAACTAAACAAGAACAGTCTGATTTAATGCAAATGATTTATGGTACACATGGTGATATTCCTAAAATTGTGTTAGCGCCAACAAGTGCAAGTGATGCATTCTATTTAACGGTAGAAGCATTTAACTTAGCTGAAGAATATCAATGTCCAGTAATTTTATTATCAGATTTACAATTGTCATTAGGTAAACAAACAGTTGAATCTTTAGATTATGATAAAGTTGAAATTCGTCGTGGAGCATTAGTTGAAGGTGATTTAGAAGCACAAGAAGATAAAGCATACTTTAAGCGTTATGCATTAACTGATTCAGGTGTTTCACCTCGTGTATTACCTGGAACTAAAGGTGGAATCCACCATGTTACAGGTGTAGAACATAATGAAGAAGGTAAGCCTTCTGAAAGTGCTGAAAATAGACAAAAGCAAATGGATAAACGTATGCGAAAAACTGCTCAATTGCTAATCGATGAGCCAGTTGAATCAAATGAAAAATATGATGAAGCGGATATTCTTTATGTAGGATTTATCTCAACTGCTGGAGCAATTGATGAGGCGATTTCTAGATTGGATCATCAAGGCGCTAAAGTAAATCATATTCAAATAAGACAATTACATCCATTTCCTTCAGACGTTGTACAAGAAGCATTCAATAAAGCTAAAAAAGTAGTAGTAGCTGAACATAATTATCAAGGTCAACTATCTAATATTATTAAAATGAATATAAATCATCAAAATAAAATCATAAACCAAACAAAATATGATGGTACACCATTCTTACCACATGAAATTGAAGATAAAGCATTAGAAATAGTAAGCAATTTGAAGGAGTTGATATAATTGGCAACATTCAAAGATTTTAGAAATAATGTTAAACCAAACTGGTGCCCAGGATGTGGAGATTTCTCAGTACAAGCCGCAATTCAAAAGGCTGCAGCTAATGTAGGGCTAGAACCAGAAGAAGTTGCACTTATTACAGGTATCGGTTGTTCTGGACGATTAAGTGGATATGTAAATTCATATGGTGTCCATTCTATACACGGTCGTTCATTACCGTTAGCTCAAGGCGTTAAAATGGCTAATAAAGACCTAACAGTTATAGCATCTGGAGGAGATGGTGATGGCTTTGCAATCGGTATGGGCCATACGATTCATGCCTTAAGAAGAAACATGGATATGACTTATATTGTAATGGATAATCAAATTTATGGATTAACTAAAGGACAAATATCGCCAAGTTCTGCAAAGGGTTTTGTTACTAAATCAACTCCGAAAGGAAACATTGAACAAAATGTAGCGCCTTTAGAACTTGCTATTTCATCAGGTGCGACTTTTGTAGCACAAAGTTTCTCAAGTGATATTAAAGAATTAACAAATATCATTGAAGAAGCGATTAATCATAAAGGATTTTCTTTTGTTAATGTATTCTCACCATGTGTGACATACAACAAAATTAACACGTATGATTGGTTTAAAGAGAATTTAACGAAACTTGCTGATATTGAAGATTACGATAATTCAAATAAAGCTCAAGCTATGCAAACAGTGCTTGATACAGAATCTATGATTACAGGTATTATTTATCAAGATAAAGAAACACCATCATATGAATCTCAAATAGAGCAATTTGATGAAGAACCTCTTGTTAAAAAATCATTAAAACTTGAAAAAAATCAATTTGATGAACTTGTTTCTCAATTTAAATAATTGTATAATAGTCACACTTTAAGCTCATAGATTTATCTATGGGCTTTTTTTCTAAATTGAAGGGAGAACATAAAATGACAAATACGTTAATGAGCATTCAAATTATTCCCAAACATAATGAAACAGAAGTTATACCATTAGTTGATGAGGCAATTAAAGTAATCGACCAATCTGGATTGAAATATGAAGTTCATCCTTTAGAAACGACAATTGAAGGAGAAATGAATGCTTGTTTGATTTTAATAGAGCAAATAAATGAAAGAATGGCTGAACTTGAATGTGAAAGTATTATTTCTCAAATAAAGTTTTATCATGTTCCAGAAGGTATAACTATGGAATCTTTAACAGAAAAATATAAAGAATAAACCACTTTTTTTAATATTATTTTTAATTGTATGAAAATGAATCATAATTAAAGTTAAGTAGAAGTTAAAATAAAAAGGAGAATGTTATAGAAATATTTCGTTTTATGAAATAAAGGGGACGAGCAAATTGAAGACAGTACTTAAATTTATTAAACCATATAAATGGCTATTCGCATTAGGTTTAATATTAATGTTAGTAGAGCTAGCAGTAGAATTAGTTCAACCAATTTTTATATCTGAAATTATAGATAACGGTATTTTGAAGGATGATTTAAATCACGTTTATTTATATTTAGCAATTATGCTTGTAACAGGTTTAGCTGCACTAGTTTCTGGTGTGTGGAATAGCTTCGTAGCAGGTCATGTCAGTCAAGCATTTGCTTATGATTTAAGGACTGCCCAATTTAGCAAGATACAAACTTTTTCTTTAGCAACCTTAGAAAAATTTAAAACGTCTAGCTTAATCACTAGATTAACAAGTGATGTAAACAATTGTGATCAAGCAGTTTATATGTCAATTAGAATTATGTTAAGAGCACCATTGATGATTATTGGTAGTATAATAATGAGCTTTGTTGTTGAACCTAGGTTAGCGATTTACTTAGTTATAGGTACACCAATTATTTTTATAATTATTTTTATAATTGCTCGAACGGGATCTAAACTATTCACTAAAATTCAAAGAAAGTTTGATGAAATGAATAGATTTTTCCAACAAAATTTGGAAGCAGTTAGATTGATTAAAGCAAGTCAAACGAGTGAACGGGAAACAAGTCAGTTTAAAGAAAAAATTAAAGATATTAGACACAATTATACATATGCATTAAGACTTATGGAACTTATCAATCCATTATTATTACTGATTATAAATGGTAGTATTTTAGCTGTTATTTGGTTTGGTTCAGATATGGTAAATCAATCTACATTAGAAATAGGTAAGCTCGTTGCCATTTTAAATTATGGAATGAGAATGCAAGGTGGCTTTGGTATGTTAGCATTTTTAATTATGACATTAAGTAGAATGAAAGCTTCAAGTGACCGCATTGAAGAAGTGCTAATTACAGAATCAGATGAACGAGTGATAAATGACGAAGTAAACCATTCTTCAAATTATGCTTATAGTATTTCATTTAAAGATGTTTCATTTACATATCCAAATGCACATAATCCTGTATTAGAAAATATTAGTTTTGATGTTAAACCTAAAGAAACTTTTGCGATTATGGGTGCTACTGGTTCAGGCAAGTCAACATTATTAAGTTTAATACCTAAAATGTACAAAGCAACATCTGGCGAAATATTATTAAATAACAAAAATGTGAATGACTGGGATATAGAAGCTTTAAGAGATGCTATTGGTTATGTACCTCAAAAAGCACTTTTATTTTCAGGAACAATATATGAGAATTTGCAGTTTGGAGATCCGTCTGCAGAAATAGAAGAATTAGAAATGTCATCTGAAAAAGCACAAATTCATCAATCTATTGAGCGTTTTGATAATCAGTATGACACTTTAATTGGTCAGCAAGGTGTAACTTTATCAGGTGGTCAAAAACAAAGACTGTCAATCGCTAGAGCTCTCGTAAGAAAGCCGGGGTTATTAATCTTAGATGATTCTACTTCAGCATTAGACATTAAGACAGAATCGGCTTTATGGGATGCATTAGAAGATGAAGATACAACGAAGTTAATAGTGACTCAAAAGATTTCAACAGCTAAGACCGCTGATCGAATTATGTTACTTGTAGATGGACGGATTGAAGCAATAGATACACATGAGTCTCTATTAGCAACATCAAGACTTTATAAAGAAATCGCCAATAGTCAAGAAAGTGCGGTGAGTTCATCATGAGTATAAAACAACCTTATGGTCATCAGCCTGTTTTCAAAGCTGCAGATTTTTCAAAAAAGAATCCGAAAAAGAAAAAAAGAGCACGTGATACTAAAGGAACATTACTTAATATTTGGAATTTAATTGATGAAAAGCGAATTCAATTGATAATCGTAATATTTATGATTGTATGTGCTTCAATATTGAGTCTAATTGGACCATTTTTAATCGGTCGTATAATCGATACAAAAGTTATACCTAAAGATTTAAGTGGTCTCCCTCAATATATTGTAATCATACTGATTGTTTATGTATCATTATCCATAACTTCATATATTGGGTCATTTATGATGGTGAGCATTGCACAACGTACAGTCTATTTATTAAGAGATCAACTTTTTAAACATTTTCAAAAGTTGCCAGTATCATATTATGATAAGAAGCAACATGGCGAATTAATGAGTCGAATGCAAAATGATATTGAAAATGTATCACAAGTTTTAAATTCATCGTTTATTCAATTTACTTCTAGTGTAGTGACATTAATAGGTACACTTTCAATAATGCTCTATTTAAGTCCGTTACTCACACTATTAACTATGACGATCATTCCAATCATGTTCGTGAGTTTAAGATGGATTACAGCACGTACGAGTGTATTATATGCTTTAAGGCAAAAACAACTCGGTATTATGAATGGCTATATTGAAGAAATTGTGAACGGTCAAACAGTGGTTAAAGCATTTTCTCAAGAAAAATATGTAATGGAAACATTCAATGAAAAAGCAAGAAATGTAAAAGAATATAGTTTCTGGTCAACGACAATTGGCGGCATGATACCAAAAGTAATGAACTACTTAAATAATTTAAGTTTTGCTATCGTAGCAGGAATTGGTGGTATTTTAGCTTTAAATAATGCAGCTGGGGTAACAGTCGGTGTTATAGTTATTTTTGCAGAATATGCGAGACAATTCACACGACCTTTATCAGATTTAGCAAACCAATTTAATACTGTATTATCAGCTATTGCCGGTGCTGAACGTGTATTTGATATTATGAATGAACCAGTTGAAAAAGATGAAGACGATGCATCAGATTACGAAGATATAAAAGGTACTATTGAATTCGAAAATGTTGTATTCAAGTATGATAAGACTCAAAAAAATCCAACAATCAAAGACTTGTCCTTTAAAATAAATAATGGTGAATCGGTAGCATTAGTTGGTGCTACTGGAGCTGGTAAAACAACAATTGTTCAACTTATATTACATTATTATGATGTACAAAGTGGAAAAATTCTTATAGATGATATTCCAATCAATAAAATGACGCGAAAGTCTTTAAGGAAAGAAATAGGTGTTGTGTTACAAGACCCATATTTATTCGATGGAACGATAAAAGATAATATTATGTATGGCACACCAAACGCAACTTATGAACAAGTAATTGAGGCTTCTAAAAAAGCAAATGCACACGAATTTATTAAAGAGCTTGAGAGTGGTTATGAAACTGTTTTAAAAGGGGAATCCGGCTCATTGTCACAAGGGGAAAGACAACTTGTATCAATAGCAAGATGTTTGTTACAAGACCCTAAAATCTTACTGTTAGATGAAGCGACAAGTAGTATAGATACAGTGACAGAAATAAAAATTCAAGAAGCTTTAGAAACTTTAATGATCGGTAGAACGAGTATTATTATTGCCCATAGGTTGAATACTGTTAAAAAAGCAGATTTAGTATTTGTATTGGCAAACGGAGAACTTATTGAATCAGGTACACAACAAGCTTTAATAGAGCAACAAGGCATTTATTATCATATGCTAAATGCGAATGACGAAGAACAAATTAAAGAACTACATTAAAGAGGGTGAATTTATGGAATTTAGAGAAATAAATACAGATATCGAAAGCATGTTTACAGAGTATATAAGTGAATGGTATGAAAATGAAGAAAGCGTGGTTCCATGGTCAACTGATGTAAAACACCATGGTGGATTCAAAAAAATGTTAATGATGCAAAAAGAAGCAATTAATCCAATTAACAAAGACTTTGTAAAAGCAAAAACATTTGTCTTAATAGATAATCAGCATATTGTAGGTGCTGTAAATATTAGATATGCACTAAATGAATTCTTGGAAAATAAAGGTGGACATGTTGGTTATGGGGTAAGAAAAAGTGAAAGAGGTAAAGGGTATGCAACAAAATTGTTAGAGTATGCACTGATAGAATTACGTGAAGAATCAGTTGAAAAAGCGCTCATAACATGTGATGAAAATAATTTAGCAAGTCAAAAGGTTATTATTCATAACAATGGTGTTGAAGCAGAACCTTTTATATCAGATGACAACGAAATTACAAAAAGATTTTGGATTAATCTTGAATAAATGTTAACTCTGAAAATATTTAAACTTTTTTGCACTTTGTGTTGAACTCTAATATAATATAAAGATGTAAATATATGGGCAGAAAGGGTTTTGACATTGAATGAAGAGCAAAGAAAACATGGTGCTAATGCGAAGACAGAACCTAATTTAGAAAAAGATTATAGCAAATACTTCGAACATGTTTATCAACCTCCAAACTTAAAGGAAGCTAAACAAAGAGGTAAATCACAAATTGAATATCATGATGATTTTAAAATAGATGAGCGACATAGAGGGATGGGGAAAGGTCGTAAATTCTATATTAGAACTTATGGTTGTCAAATGAATGAACATGATACAGAAGTTATGGCGGGAATATTCCAAGCGTTAGGATATGCACCAACTCATTCTGTTGATGATGCAGATGTGATTTTACTTAATACTTGTGCAATAAGAGAAAATGCTGAAAACAAAGTATTTAGTGAGATTGGTAATTTAAAGCATCTTAAACAAGAAAGACCAGACTGTTTAATTGGTGTATGTGGATGTATGTCTCAAGAAGAATCAGTTGTAAATAAAATTCTCAAATCATACCAAAATGTTGATATGATTTTCGGTACACATAATATTCATAGATTGCCAGAAATTTTAGAAGAAGCGTATATGTCTAAAGCAATGGTAGTTGAAGTGTGGTCAAAAGAAGGAGATGTTATTGAAAATTTACCTAAAGTTAGAAATGGTAGAATAAAAGCATGGGTAAATATAATGTATGGATGTGATAAGTTCTGTACGTATTGCATCGTACCATTCACACGTGGTAAAGAAAGAAGTCGTATGCCAGAAGAAATTATTGCTGAAGTTAGAGATTTAGCACGACAAGGTTATCAAGAAATATGTCTATTAGGTCAAAACGTAAATGCATATGGTAAAGATATTGAAGGATTAAATTATGGTCTAGGTGATTTATTAAATGATATGACTAAAATTGACATACCAAGAGTTCGCTTTACAACGAGTCATCCATGGGATTTTGATGATCGATTAATTGAAGTGATTAAAAATGGTGGAAATATCGTACCTCACATACATTTACCTGTTCAATCTGGTAATAATCAAGTACTAAAAATTATGGGTCGTAAATATACTCGTGAAAGTTATCTTGAGCTAGTTCAAAAGATTAGAGCAGCAATACCAGATGTTGCATTGACAACTGACATCATTGTTGGCTATCCTAATGAGACAGAAGAACAATTTTTGGAAACGATTAAACTTTATCATGAAGTTGGATTTGAACATGCATATACGTATGTATATTCACCTAGAGAAGGTACGCCAGCAGCTAAAATGAAGGATAATGTTCCTGACAAAGAGAAAAAAGCAAGACTTCAAAGATTAAATAAAGTGGTTGGAGAGTATACAGCTAAATCATTGATACCATACGAAGGACAAGAAGTATATGTATTATGCGAAGGTTCTAGTAAAAGAGATGATGAAGTATTAGCTGGATATACTGAAAAAAATAAATTAGTTAACTTTAAAGGTTCAAAAGATGTAATAGGAAAAATAGTAAAAGTTAAAATAACTGAAGCTAAGCAATATTCATTAAATGGTGAATTTATAGAGATTGTATCTAAAGAAAAGGTGGTACATTAAATGTATACAAAAGAAGATATTCTTGATCAAGCAAGAAAATTAGGTAAAATGATGTCTGAAACAGAAGAAGTAGATTTCTTTAAACGCGCTGAAGCTCAAATACATGAGAATCAAACTGTAAGAGAAAAAATGGCGAGTTTAAAATCATTACAAAAACAAGCTGTCAATTTCCAAAACTATGGTAAAGAAAAAGCATTAGCAATGGTTGAAGCTAAAATAGAAAATATAGAAAAAGAATTAGATGAAATGCCAATCGTAAGTGAATTTAAAGAAGCTCAAGTAGAAGTAAATGAACTGTTACAAATGGTGTCTCATTCAATTAGTCATACTGTTACAAATGAAATTATTGAATCAACAGGTGGGAATCAGCTTACTGGTGAAACAGGTGCTGCAGTGAATAATGCACCAAATACGAGCAGTTGTTCACATTAATAAACATAATCATTAGTCTGCCAATGCGTAGGCTAATGATTTTTTTTTACTCGTTTATTGTTAGAAATTTTGATAAAATAGATAAATCGAAAGTTAAAAAAAGGAACGTGAAAATAGATGTCTAAACCAACGCCAATGATGGCTCAATATTTAAAGATAAAATCACAATACCAAGATACATTATTATTTTTTAGATTAGGTGACTTTTATGAAATGTTCTATGATGATGCAGTTGAAGCATCTAGAGTTTTAGAAATTACTTTAACTAGAAGAGATGCTAAAAAAGATCCAATTCCTATGTGTGGTGTACCTTATCATTCTGCTTCGGGATATATAGAAAAATTAATATCTAAAGGTTATAAAGTAGCAATTTGTGAGCAAATGGAAGATCCGACTCAAACTAAAGGTATGGTTCGTAGAGAAGTCGTACAAGTTATTACACCGGGTACTGTTATGGACCAAAAAGGAATGGATGAAAAGGCTAATAATTATATTTTAAGTTTTATTAAAGAAGATGGTGAGTTTCATTTAAGTTATTGTGATGTAACGACAGGAGAGTTAAAGGTAACTTCATTCATTGATGAAACAACTTTGATTAATGAAATTACAACGATTCATCCGAATGAAATTATAGTGAATAAAATTTTGCCAAATAATTTGTATAAACAAATTCAACTTATAACTGAAACAATCACTGTTGTAGATAGTTATGATGAACGTGATTACGAAGTTGTAACTAATACTTCTCAAGCTCAAAAGAAATCATTAAATTATTTATTAAATTATATCCATGATAATGGTAAAAGAGATATGCCTCATATAGAAGAAGTCGTGGTGTATAGAGCACTAGATTATATGAAAATGGATTTTTATGCTAAAAGAAATCTTGAATTAACTGAAAGTATTAGACTTAAATCAAAAAAAGGAACACTTTTATGGTTAATGGATGACACAAAAACGCCAATGGGAGCAAGAAGATTAAAACAATGGATTGATAGACCATTAATTAAACAACGAGATATTGAACAAAGATTAGATGCTGTTGAACTATTGGTCAACGGATTTATCGAACGTGATGAGTTAAGAAGTTACTTGAATATGGTATATGATATAGAAAGACTAGTTGGAAGAGTGAGTTATGGTAATGTGAATGCTAAAGACTTAATTCAATTAAATTATTCAATAAAACAAATTCCGTATATTAAGGAAATTATAGAAAGACTAGATTCAAATTCAATTGAAAGATTTAAAGAGCTTAAACCGTTAAGAGATTTAGAACATTTACTTGAAGAAAGCTTAGTTGAAGATCCGCCAATCTCAGTAAAAGAAGGTGGAATATTTAAAAAAGGATACCATGAAACACTTGATCAATATAAAGAAGCATCTACAAATGGTAAACAATGGATTGCAGAGTTACAGTTGAAAGAAAGAGAAAGAACTGGTGTGAAATCATTAAAAGTAAGCTTTAATAAAGTTTTCGGATATTATATAGAAATTACTCGAGCTAATTTAAATAACATAGATACTGATGCACTCGGTTATCAACGTAAACAGACATTATCAAATGCTGAAAGATTTATTACGGAAGAACTTAAAGAAAAAGAATCTATTATTTTAGGTGCAGAGGATAAAGCGATAGCATTAGAATATCAGTTATTCCTTGAATTAAGACAGAAAGTTAAGGCATTTACTGAACAATTACAAACACAAGCGAAATTGTTATCAGAGATAGATTGTCTACAAAGTTTTGCTGAAATAGCACAAAAAAATCGTTACACAAGACCAATATTTAGTGAAGACAAAACTTTATCATTAAAATCATCTCGTCATCCAGTTGTTGAGAGAGTAATGGATCATAATGATTATGTGCCTAATGACTGCTATTTAGATCAAGAAGGGTTTATATACTTAATAACTGGCCCAAATATGTCTGGTAAAAGTACTTATATGCGACAAATTGCGATTATAAGCATTATGGCTCAAATGGGTGCATATGTACCAGCAGATTACGCGCAATTACCTATATTTGATCAAATATTTACAAGAATTGGTGCTGCAGATGATTTAGTATCAGGTAAAAGTACATTTATGGTTGAAATGTTAGAAGCGGAAAAGGCAATGGTTGGTGCAACAGAAGACAGTTTAATTATTTTTGATGAAATTGGTAGAGGTACATCAACATTTGATGGATTGGCATTAGCGCAATCTATGATTGAGTATGTACATCATCATACAAAGGCAAAGACATTATTTTCTACACACTATCATGAACTTACACATCTTGATGAAACTTTATCTGGACTTAAAAATATTCACGTTGCAGCACAAGAATACCAAGGAGAACTCATTTTCTTGCATAAAGTTAAAGAAGGCGCGGTTGACCAAAGTTATGGTATACATGTTGCAAAATTAACTGATTTACCTGATGAAATTATAGAAAGAGCACATACTATTCTTCAGGAATTAGAATCTCATACAAAAGTAGAACGTAAAGTTGAAAAATTTGACCAACCTGCATTCCAATTGTTTGAAGAACATAGCCCGTCTGAAATCGAGAAGAAAATTAAATCAATAGATTTGATGAATATAACGCCTATAGAAGCATTAACAAAACTTCAAGAATTACAAAATCAACTTAAATAGAAAGTGTGAGTGCATTGGGGAAAATTAAAGAGCTTGAATTATCTTTAGCCAATAAAATTGCCGCTGGAGAAGTTGTAGAAAGACCTGCTTCTGTCGTGAAAGAATTATTGGAAAATGCAATAGATGCACAAGCAACTCAAATAGATATAACTATAAAGGAATCAGGGATACAATCAATTAGAGTTGTAGATAATGGAACTGGTATAGAAGAAGAAGACATTAATAAAGCATTTGGAAGACACGCAACAAGTAAAATAAATAATGACTATGACCTATTTCACATACGTACTTTAGGCTTTAGAGGTGAAGCATTAGCGAGTATTTCATCTGTAAGTAGAGTGACTATGAAGACATGTACTGATGGTATGCTTGGACATGAAGTACAAGTTGAAAACGGTGAAATTATTAAACAACAACCGGCTAAAGCTAAAAAAGGTACAGACATACTTGTGAAAGATTTATTTTATAATACGCCAGCAAGGTTGAAATATGTTAAAAGTCTATATACAGAATTAGGTAAGATTACAGATATCGTAAATAGAATGGCAATGAGCCATCCGGATATTTCGTTTAATCTTGTATCTGATGATAAAACAGTGCTGTCAACTAATGGATCTGGTAAAACGAACGAAGTGATGGCAGAAATTTATGGCATGAAAATAGCTAAAGATTTAGTGGAAATCAATGGTGAAACAGATGATTATGTAATGAAAGGTTACGTCTGCAAACCTGAACATACGAGAAGTAATAGACATTATATTTCTATTTTTATTAATGGTAGATACATTAAGAATTTTGTTCTAAATAAAGCTATCATCGAAGGTTATCATACACTGTTACCAATCGGCAGATATCCTATTGTCTATATTAATATTGAAATGGATCCTATATTAGTAGATGTAAACGTACATCCGACTAAACTAGAAGTAAGACTTTCAAAAGAACAATTACTTTATGATTTAATTAATAACAAAATTAAAGAAGCCTTTAGAGGAATGTCTCTAATACCAGGCACTTCTTTAGATAACCATAAGCCTAAAAAATCACAAAAAGAGATTTTTGAACAGCAGAAGTTAGATTTTGAAGCTAAACGTAGTCAGGAACCAGTGAAACAACAAAGTCAAATTGATAATGACACGATAGATGAAACAAATGAATTCAATAAAACGTTTGAAAATAATTACAAACAAAATTCAACGAATAGTACTAACTCACAGCAATGGCAATTTAAAGATAAAAAAGATAACCATTCATTTATAAATGAAGATATAGATACAAACACAGAACATTCGTACATTCAACATGAGGATGAGCAAGCTGATATTGAAAAAACAGAGATTAATAATAACGAATACGAACACGCTGTTGATATAGAAAATACAAATGACAATGATGAACAAAGACAAAATGAAGAGACTAAATCAAATACACCGCGAGTTCCTTATATGGAGGTAGTTGGTCAAGTACATGGAACATATATTATTGCTCAAAATGATACAGGAATGTTTATGATTGACCAACACGCCGCTCAAGAACGTATAAAATATGAATTCTTTAAAGAGAAAATTGGGGAAGTAACGAATGAAACTCAAAGTTTATTGTTGCCATTAACATTTAACTTTTCAAGAGACGAACATATGATTATTGAAAAATATTTGCATCCTTTAGAAGAAGCGGGCATATTCTTAGAACCAATTGGACATCATGATTATATGGTTAGTGAATATCCAGTTTGGTTGCCACATATTGAAGCAGAAGAAATCATTAAAGATATGATTGATTATGTATTAAAACATGAAAAAGTAGATATTAAAAAATTGCGTGAAGATGCGGCCATTATGATGAGTTGTAAAAAATCAATTAAAGCTAATCACTACTTAAGAAATCATGAGATGAGTCATTTGATTGATGAATTAAGAGATACAACTGATCCATTTACTTGTCCACATGGTAGACCAATTATTATTGAATTAACAACTTATGAGTTAGAAAAATTATTTAAAAGAGTCATGTAGGAGGATAAGATGAATAAACATATATTACCGGCTATTCGATCTATGAAAGATATGGAAAAATTCTTTAAGATGGACTATGATCGTTGCGTATTATTAGATACTCATATAGGTCATTTGCAAGGGATTTTAGAACAAATAAAAAAACATGATAAAGAAGTTATGTTGCATATAGATCTTATAAAAGGTTTATCTAATGATGAAGCTGCTGTTGAATATGTTATACAACAATATAAACCACATGGCATTATTTCAACTAAATCAAAAATTATAAGACGTGCGAAAAAGTTAAATACTTTAACGATATTACGAGTGTTTATCTTAGATAGTACCGCCTTGAGTAGAAGCATTGAATTGATTAAACAGTCGGATCCAGACTTAGTAGAAGTTCTGCCAGGTGTTGCAACTAAAGTAATTAAAGAAATCAGTGACCAAACAGGTAAACGTATAATTGCCGGTGGATTAATAAATACGGAACAAGAAATTGAACTTGCTATTGAAAGCGGTGCCCAATATATCACGTCTAGTGATACATCAATTTGGTAAATTGATTTGACAACGTTTTCATATAGTATTATACTTCTAATTAAGTTAATATATGAGATGAGTAAATGAGACCCTCTATGACAAAAACACTATGCGATAAATTTGTATAATTAATTATGCGAATAATAGGTATAGTTGTAAGTTCGTAGAGGGATTTTTATGTATTAGCACGAAAAATATTAGGAGGGTGTTTAATATGAGTGAATTTTTAGCGGAAGTAATTGGTACAGCCATTTTGATATTATTTGGTGGCGGTGTATGTGCTAACGTTAACCTTAAAGGTGCGTTAGGTAAAGGTGCAGATTGGATCGTTATTTCGTTAGGTTGGGGGCTTGCTGTTATGCTAGGTGTTTATGCAGCTGGTAATGTTTCGGGAGCACATTTAAATCCTGCAGTAACACTTGGGTTTGCAATTGACGGATCATTCCCATGGTCTAAAGTTGTTCCATTCATCATTGCTCAAATGATCGGTGCCATGATTGGTGCAGCACTTGTATGGGCTACATATTTACCACATTGGAAAAAAACTGAAGATCAAGGTGCGAAATTAGCAGTATTCTCTACTGGACCTTCATATCCAAACTATGTTGCCAACTTCTTAAGTGAGATTATTGGAACTATGATCTTAGTTATGGGATTATTGTTTATAGGAGCTAATAAATTTACTGACGGTTTAAATCCACTTATCGTAGGTTTATTAATCGTAGCGATTGGTTTAAGTTTAGGTGGTGCGACAGGTTATGCAATTAACCCAGCTCGTGACATTGGTCCACGTATTATGCATATGTTATTACCAATTCCAGGTAAAGGAAGTTCAAACTGGAAATATGCAGTTGTTCCAATTTTAGGACCTATTGCTGGTGGTATGCTTGGTGCAGCATTGTACAACATTTTATTTAACGGGGTTGTTAATGGTTTAGTTATTTTCTCACTCATCTTTACAGTTGTTGTCGTATTATTCGGTATTGTATTGAATAAAGCGTTACTAAAAGGTGAAGTTTCTGAAATTCTGTAACAAACAAATTTATAGGAGTGTTTAATATGGAAAAATACATTTTATCAATTGACCAAGGTACAACAAGTTCAAGAGCTATACTATTTGATAAAGAGGGAACTATCAAATTTGTTAGCCAACGTGAATTTAAGCAATATTTTCCAAAAGGCGGTTGGGTTGAACATGATGCAAACGAAATTTGGACATCTGTTCTAGCAGTTATTTCTAGTGTGTTGAATGAAAATAACGTTAGTCCTAACCAAATTGAAGGTATCGGAATTACTAACCAAAGGGAAACAGCAGTTGTTTGGGATAAAAATACTGGTCGTCCTGTATACCATGCAATTGTTTGGCAATCTAGACAAACACAAGACATATGTGCAGATTTGAAATCTAGAGATTTAGAACCAATATTTAAAGAGAAAACAGGTTTGTTATTAGATCCTTACTTCTCAGGTACAAAAGTAAAATGGATTCTAGATAATGTTGAAGGTGCTAGAGAAAAAGCTGAAAACGGTGATTTACTATTCGGTACAATTGATACATGGTTAATTTGGAAATTTACTGGAGAAACGCATGTAACAGACTATTCAAATGCAAGTAGAACATTAATGTACAATATTTACGACTTAAAATGGGATGAAGAATTATTAGAATATCTTGATGTTCCAAAATCAATGTTACCTGAAGTTAAACCATCAAGTGAAGTTTATGGTTATACACAAGAACATCATTTCTTCGGTGAAAAAATTGCGATTGCTGGAGTAGCTGGTGACCAACAAGCTGCATTATTTGGCCAAGCTTGTTTCGAAAGTGGAGATGTTAAGAACACTTATGGTACTGGTGGTTTCATGTTAATGAACACAGGTGAAAAAGCAGTGAAATCTGATAGTGGATTACTTACAACATTAGCATATGGTTTAGATGGAAAAGTAAACTATGCACTTGAAGGTAGTATCTTTGTATCTGGATCTGCAATCCAATGGTTAAGAGACGGATTAAGAATGATTAAATCTGCTCCAGCTTCAGAAGAATACGCAAAACGTGTTAAATCTACTGAAGGCGTTTATGTTGTACCAGCATTCGTTGGTTTAGGTACACCATATTGGGATGCTGATGCTAGGGGTGCCATTTTCGGATTAACACGTGGTACTGAAAAAGAACACTTCATTAGAGCAACATTAGAGTCATTATGTTATCAAACAAGAGATGTGTTAGAAGCAATGGAAAAAGACTCTGGTATTAATGTTGAGACATTAAGAGTTGATGGCGGAGCAGTTAAGAATAATTTCTTAATGCAATTCCAAGCAGATATTGTAAACACACCGGTTGAAAGACCTGAAGTAAATGAAACTACTGCACTAGGTGCTGCTTACTTAGCTGGATTAGCGGTAGGTTTCTGGAAATCAAAAGATGAAATACAACAAAGATGGAAATTAGAAACAGAATTCAAACCTGAACTTGAAGAAGAAGAAAGAGAAAAACTTTACAAAGGTTGGAAAACTGCAGTAAAAGCCACTCAAGCTTTTAAATTAGATTAAGTTGTGTTATCATTAAGGTAAGTTAATATTCCGTAGAGACGTGAGAGGCTTTGTTCGTACAATTTATTGTAGGGATGAGTCTCTCATTTTTTTACATTTTATAGGAGGAAATGATTATGCAACAATTATCAGCGTTAAACCGCAACCAGGTTAAAGATCAACTTAAGAATACAGAATATGATGTAGTCGTTATAGGTGGAGGTATTACTGGTGCAGGTATTGCATTAGATGCATCTCAACGTGGAATGAAAGTAGCATTAGTAGAAATGCAAGACTTTGCTCAAGGTACAAGTTCAAGAAGTACTAAACTAGTCCACGGTGGATTACGTTATTTAAAACAATTCCAAGTAGGCGTAGTTGCTGAAACAGGAAAAGAAAGAGCAATTGTTTATGAAAATGGACCACATGTAACAACACCAGAATGGATGTTATTACCATTGCATAAAGGTGGAAGTATGGGACCTTTCACAACTTCTATCGGCTTAAAAGTATATGATTTCTTAGCAGGAGTTAAAAAATCAGAACGTCGTACAATGTTAAATAGAGATGAAACCATTAACAAAGAACCTCTAGTTAAGCAAGATGGCTTAAAAGCGGGTGGCTATTATGTTGAATACCGTACAGACGACGCTCGTTTAACAATTGAAGTTATGAAACGTGCACGTGAATTCGGTGCTGATATTATTAACTATGCAAAATCAAACAAATTTTTATACAACAAAAAGAACAAAGTTGCTGGTATAGAAGCTACTGACTTATTACAGAATGAAATTTTTGAAATTAAAGGTAAAAGAGTTATTAATGCAGCAGGTCCATGGGTAGATGAAGTAAGAGGGAAAGATTACTCAACAAACAATAAACAACTTAGATTAACTAAAGGTGTTCATATTGTCATCGACCAAAGTAAATTCCCATTACAACAAGCTGTTTACTTTGATACTGAAAATGATGGCAGAATGATTTTTGCTATTCCTAGAGACGGAAAAGCATATGTTGGTACAACTGATACAATATATGACAATGATAAATCATCACCTAAAGTTACAGAAGAAGACCGTCAATATTTAATAGATGCGATTCACTATATGTTCCCAACAGTTAAAGTTGAAGATAAAGATATAGAATCTACATGGGCTGGTGTAAGACCATTAATCTTTGAAAAAGGTAAAGATCCTTCAGAAATATCTCGTAAAGATGAAATATGGGAAGGTGACTCAGGATTACTTACAATTGCAGGTGGTAAATTAACAGGTTACCGTCACATGGCTCAAGACATTGTTGACTTATTAAGTAAACGTCTTAAAGAAGATTACAAATTAACATTTAAACCTTGTAACACTAAAGAAACTTACATTTCTGGTGGTAACGTTGGTGGTAGTAAAAATTATGAATCATTTGTAGAAAGCAAAGTTAAAGAAGCTAAAAACTACAACCTTTCTGAAGATGCTGCACGTTATTTAGCTAGAAAATATGGTTCAAACGTTGACGAAGTATTTGAAATTGCTCACGCTACACAAGTTGCGGATGTAAACTTGCCAATCGAAGTATACGCAGAAGTGATTTATAGTATTCAAAAAGAAATGGTTCATAAACCAACAGACTTCTTAGTACGTCGTTCAGGACGTTTATACTTTGATATTAGTTACGTATTAGAACATAAAGATGCTATTGTTGAAGTAATGGCAAAAGTATTAAATTATGATAATGACAGTAAACGTTTATATAAAGATGAATTAGAACAAGCTATTAAAGAAGCGGTTAATCCAAACGATCAACCAGCAATCATAAAATAATTTGTTAATATTTGGTATTTTTTTGCGCTGACTCCTGCGGGAAAAGCATGCGCATAAAAAAATGAGGCTGAGACATTTAATTGTCTCAGCTTTTTTATTTATCAGAGAAAGCAGGTAATATATTTTTAAGCAGTATAGAATTTGATATAATGATTCAAAAGGGAGGCGTATGTCTTTGAGACGTTTTAATCATAGAATTACTCTGTCAACAGAACAGACGTTAGAAGTTACCATAGATAAAACAGATGAAAAACCTATAGGCATTATACATATATTGCACGGTGTAGCTGAGCATAAAGATAGATATGACGCTATAGTTGAGTATTTATGTAAAAGAGGCTTTCATGTTATTCGTCATAATCATCGTGGACATGGTATTAACATTGAAGAATCAACGAGAGGTCATTTCAATTCATTACAAGATTTAGTTGATGATACTAAAGAAATAAGAGATACATTTAAAAATGAATTGAATCCTGATTTACCTTATATATTACTAGGTCATTCAATGGGTTCACTAATTGCAAGAAAATTCGTACATGATTACCCAGATGATGTTGATATATTAATCTTATCTGGTACTGTAGTTTATTCGAATTTACGCGGCAAAATGAACTTATACGCTCTAAAAGTAGTGAATTTATTTTTGGGAAGTCGTACTAAGTCTAAATTTATTAACAATATTGCATTCAAAACTACTAACCGTCAACATAAAGATTTAAACAAAGATAATAATTGGATTAGTCAAAGTGATGAGAACCGTGAACTATATGAGCAAGATAAATTTGCAGGATTTCCAGTATCACACAAAATCCTTTTAGAGACAGTTAGAGCTACAGTCCAAACTAAAAAATCAAATTTCATAAAGGTGCAAAATAAAAATATGCCTATATTACTTGTATCAGGTAAAGAAGATCATTTTGGTGGTTTTGGACAAGGTATTAAACAATTAGCATCTATTTATAAACGTTCAGGTGTTAAACATGTCACAGTGCAACTATATAAGAATAAACGTCATGAAGTTTTATTTGAAACGAATCAATACGCCGTTTATGAACATTTATATAATTGGTTGAATTTACAAATTAAACAATTAGAAAAAGAGGAATCTTCAAATGAATGATAAACCATTAATTGCAATAGTTGGACCAACTGCTGTAGGGAAAACTGAATTAAGTATTAGATTGGCTAAAGCTTTAAATGGTGAAATTATAAATGGTGATGCTTTTCAAATATATAAAGGCTTGGACATTGGTACTGCCAAAGTTACAGAAGAAGAAAAAGAGGGTGTAGTCCATCATTTAATTGATGTTTATGAACCCGATGAACCTTATTCTGTCTACAAGTTTAAACAAGATTTTACAAAAGTAGTTGAGGATATTCATAATAGAGGTAAGTTACCTATATTAGTTGGTGGAACTGGGCTATATGTTCAGTCAGTATTATATGATTATCAGCTTGAAGAAGAAGAAATAAGTTCTGAAAAAATGGAAATTATAAATAATAAATTAAATAAATTATCTAATTTCAAAAATAATGAATTGCATGACTATCTTTATCAAATTGATCCAGAAACTGCGTCAACAGTGCATCCAAACAATCGCAAAAGAGTTGAAAGGTCAATTGAATATTACTTAAAAACAAAAAAAACTTTAAGTGAACGAAAGAAAAGCCAGACATTTTCTGGTAAATATAGTACAATATTAATTGGGATAGAAATGTCGCGCGAAATATTATATGAAAGAATTAATATGCGTGTAGACATGATGTTGCAGCGAGGATTATTAAGAGAAGTGTCTAATCTTGTTGAGAAAGGGTATGAAAATTCTCAAAGTATGCAAGCAATTGGATACAAAGAATTAATACCTGTTGTAAAGGGAGAAATAGATATAGAAACTTCAAAAGAACAAATCAAGCAAAATTCACGTAGATATGCCAAACGTCAAATGACATGGTTTAAAAATAAAATGAATGTTACTTGGTTTCAACGGGATAAACAGTCTTTATCAGAAATCGCAGACAACGTAATCCAATTATCCAAGTGAAGGGGAAAGTCATATGGCAGAGAAAGAAAATATTCAAGAAGTATTGTTGGAGAAATTCAAATCAGATGGTACTGAATTAACAGTCTTTTTACTGAATGGATTTCAAATGAAAGGCAAAATTGTCAACTTTGACGATAATGTTGTACTTTTAGATATTCAAGGGAAAGAAAATCTAATTTACAAACATGCTATTTCAACTTTCGTAGATACACAAGACGAAGAAAATAAAGACAATGAATAAAGTCCTGTGATGTAATTAAGAGGTTCTAAGATAGTAGTTTAATATACTATCTTAGAACCTCTTAAATTTATAATAATTCTTCTATTGAACTTCTTAATTGATCTGGACTTTTTTGTGGAGAAAAGCGATTAACGACCTCACCATCTTTGTTTACTAAAAACTTAGTAAAGTTCCATTTAATAGCTCCATTTAATATACCTTTTTTCGCAAGCGTAAGGTATTCATATAGTGGATGTTGTTCAGAACCTTTTACTTTTATTTTTTCATGCATTGGAAAAGTTACACCAAAGTTTAATTTACAGTTTTGGTAAGCTTCATATGAGTCTCCAGGTTCTTGATTGCCAAATTGATTACAAGGGAAACCAAGTACGACAAAGCCTTTATCTTTATAATCTTGATAAAGCTCTTCTAATCCTTCAAATTGTGGAGTGAAACCACATTCACTAGCAGTATTAACGATTAAAATTGCTTTCCCTTTATATTCAGACAATGAATATCTCTCACCGTTTGTTTTCGCAACTTCGAAGTCATAAATTGACATTGCAATCACTCCTTTTCTTATTACCATTATAGTCGTAAATTTATAAAAGTCATATCAATATGCATACTGATTTATATGTTAAAATATAATTAAAGAGAGCGTGATAAAATGAAGAATGATATGAAATCTACTAAACATGATACTGAGAAGGTAATCTTATTAGCATTTCAAGATAAAAGAATTGATGAAGCTACTTTTCAATCAACAGTTGATGAGTTAGAATCTTTAGCGGCTACAAGTAAACTTGAAGTGATAGAAATATTCACTCAAAAAAGAGACAGACCGGACCAACAGTATTATTTTGGAAAAGGGAAAATTGAAGAAGTGATTGAATATATAGAATTAAATGACTTAAATGTTAATGCTATAATTGCAAATGACGAGTTAACAACTGGACAATCTAAACATTTAGATGAGTTATTTAATACGAAAATAATCGACAGAACGCAGCTTATACTAGAAATTTTCGCTCAAAGAGCATCTAGTAGAGAAGGGCAATTACAAGTTGAGTTAGCCCAACTAGATTATTTGCTACCAAGGTTATCAGGTCACGGAAAAAGTTTATCTCGACTTGGTGGAGGGATAGGCACAAGAGGACCTGGTGAAACAAAATTAGAAACTGATAGAAGACATATACGGACTAGAATGAATGAAATAAAGCATCAATTAGAAACTATTGTTTCACACCGCTCAAGATATAGAGAGCGACGACAGCACAATCAAGCATATCAAGTTGCACTTATAGGGTATACAAACGCTGGTAAGTCTTCATGGTTCAATCAGTTATCTAATGACGAAACGTTTGAACAAGATTTGCTTTTTGCAACACTAGATCCAAAATCAAGAGCAATTACAATAAATAATGGATTTAATGTGATAATTTCAGATACGGTTGGTTTTATTCAAAAGTTACCAACGACACTTATTGCAGCTTTTAAATCAACATTAGAAGAAGCGAAATATGCTCAATTGTTAATTCATGTAGTTGATGCAAGTCATCCACATCATATGGAGCAATATGAAACAGTTATGTCATTAGTCAATCAGTTAGAGATGGGACATATCCCAATGCTCGTTGTATTTAATAAAAAAGATATGGTTCAAGGAGCGCATTTAGCTGTTTCAGAACATTCAATTTTTGTTTCTGCAAAAAATGTTCAAGATAAAGTTATAATGAAAGAAAAATTAGTACAAATGATAGAAGAAACAATGGAATATTATGAAATGACGATTCCGTCATCAAATGCTGATCAATTATATTGGCAAAGAACACATACTTTAGTTGAGACAATGGATTTTGATGAAGCATCAAATTCATATCTTGTTAAAGGATATAAACAGAAATAAGAGGTTGAAAAATGGAACAAAAATTAAACAATTTAATTACAGATGTAGAAACAGAATTAAGACCATATTTTGATAAGATAGAACAAAATGCATTAATTGCTCAAGAGAGAGTATTAGATGCGTTTCATGATGTGAAAATTACTGAATCTGATTTAGTAGGTACAACTGGTTATGGTTATGATGATATTGGTAGGGATCATTTAGAAGATGTTTATAGTAGGGTATTTAAAGCTGAAGATAGTTTAGTAAGACCTCAAATTATTTCAGGCACACATGCTATCACATTAGCACTTAATAGTCAGCTTAAATATGGTGAAGAGTTGTTATATATAACAGGTACACCATATGATACGCTGTTAGAAGTAATTGGCGTTAATGGAAACGGAATCGGAAGTTTCTTGGAGCAAGGTATTTTATATAATGAAGTTCCTTTAAAAGATAATGAAATAGACATAGATTCTGTGTTAAAAAGCATAAATGAATGTACAAAAGTTATTGCAATCCAAAGATCAAAGGGGTATAACTCTAGACCTTCATTAACAATCGATCAAATTGAATATGCAATAAAACATATAAAAAAGAAATATCCGGATATGATTATATTTGTAGACAACTGTTATGGAGAATTTGTTGAAGATAGAGAACCGATTGAAATAGGTGCTGATATTATGGCAGGATCGCTTATTAAAAATCCAGGTGGCGGACTAGCAAAAATAGGCGGGTACATTACAGGTAAAAGAGAATTAATCGAACGTTGTGGATATCGTTTAACAGCACCAGGAATCGGCAAAGAAGCGGGTGCATCTTTAGGAAACTTGCCAGATATGTATCAAGGTTTCTTTCTAGCGCCACATGTAGTCAGTCAAAGTTTAAAAGGTGCACTATTTACTTCACTATTATTACAGAAATTAAAAATGACAACAACACCACACTATAAAGATAAGCGAACAGATATTATACAGTCCGTTACTTTTGAAACAAAAGAACAAATGATAGCATTTTGTCAGTCGATTCAACATGCATCCCCAATCAATGCGCATTTTAGTCCTTTGCCTAGTTATATGCCAGGTTATGAAGATGATGTCATTATGGCAGCAGGTACATTTATACAAGGATCATCAATTGAATTAACTGCAGATGGTCCTATTAGAGCGCCATATGAAGCATATATACAAGGTGGATTAACATATGAACATGTTAAAATTGCAATTAAAAGAGCGGTAGAAAATTTAATAAACAGTCAACTTGTTAAACTTTAATTTTATGTAAGGTTTTCTAACATTTATTTGTTTTCTGAAAATTTATGTGCTAAATTTATTTTAAGTTCTTAAATGAAGGAGGCGGTCGTGCTGTCTAGAGACATAATTAGAAGAAACATGGCCGTGTTTCCCATTGGTGTAGTGATTAAGTTAACTGAGCTAACAGCAAGACAAATCAGATATTACGAAAGCAACGAACTAGTCTCACCCAAAAGGACTGAAGGTAATCAACGGTTATTTTCTTTAAATGACTTAGAGCGATTACTTGAAATTAAAAATCTTATCGAAAAGGGATTTAATATGAAAGGTATAAAACAAATTCTTTTACAAGAACAAAATGACCTTTCTGATGAAGAACTGAAGATGAGAGAACGTGTAATTAGAGGAACTTCTAAAACAGAAGGACCACTTAATCGTGGAGATTTATCAAGATTTTTTAAATAAAAACTGGAGGATAATCACATGGCTAAACAAACATTTACAAAGGAAGATATTTTTCGTTTTGCTGACGAAGAAAACGTACGCTATTTAAGATTACAATTTACTGATATTTTAGGAACAATCAAGAACGTAGAGGTACCAATTTCACAATTAGAAAAAGTTTTAAACAATGAAATGATGTTTGACGGTTCTTCAATTGAAGGATTCGTGCGAATTGAAGAATCGGATATGTATTTATGTCCTGACCTAGATACTTGGGTAATTTTCCCATGGACAGCAGGTAAAGGGAAAGTAGCACGATTAATTTGTGATATTTATAGTCCAGACGGTAATCCATTCCCTGGTGATCCACGTACAAACTTAAAACGTGTATTAGCTGAAATGGAAGAGTTAGGATTTACAGATTTCAACTTAGGACCTGAACCAGAATTCTTCTTATTCAAATTAGATGAAAAAGGAGAACCAACATTAGAATTAAATGATAATGGTGGTTATTTTGACTTAGCACCAACAGATTTAGGTGAAAACTGTCGTCGTGATATCGTATTAGAATTAGAAGATATGGGCTTTGATATCGAAGCAAGTCATCACGAAGTAGCACCAGGTCAACATGAAATAGATTTCAAATATGCTGATGCAATTACAGCATGTGACAACATTCAAACATTCAAATTAGTTGTAAAAACAATCGCTCGTAAACATAATTTGCATGCAACATTCATGCCAAAACCATTATTTGGTGTAAACGGAAGCGGAATGCACTTTAACGTTTCTTTATTCAATGGTAAAGAAAATGCTTTCTTCGATCCAAATGGAGAAATGCAGTTAACAGATGACGCTTTCCACTTTATTGCAGGTATCTTGAAAAATGCGCGTGGGTTTACAGCAGTATGTAACCCATTAGTAAATTCATACAAGCGTTTAGTTCCAGGTTATGAAGCACCATGTTATATTGCATGGAGTGGACAAAACCGTTCACCATTAGTGAGAATTCCAGTGTCACGCGGATTATCAACTCGTGTTGAAATTCGATCAGTTGACCCAGCAGCTAATCCATATTTAGCATTAGCTACAATTTTAGAAGCTGGATTAGATGGAATTAAAAATAAATTAACACCTCCAGAATCAGTAGATCAAAACATCTATGAAATGGACAGAGAAGAACGTGAATCAGTAGGCGTTCAAGATCTTCCTTCAACACTTTATACAGCTGTTAAAGCAATGAAAGAAAATCCAGTTGTTAAAAAAGCATTAGGAAATCATATCTATCGCCAATTCATACAATCTAAATCATTAGAATGGGATTACTACCGTACCCAAGTATCTGAATGGGAAAGAGAACAATATATGAAGCAATATTAATTGCTTAACCCCTCAAAGCTCAATGCTTTGAGGGGGTTTTTTATATTTTTGTCGATCATTAATTGGATAACAATTTTATTTACTAATTTGAATGTATAAAACTAAAATAGTTATAGAAAACATAAATAAAAACAATAGGATGTTTTTATTAAAATCCTATTGTTTTTATAAAGTATTTATTTTTTCAGATTATCTATTGCATATTGTGCTTCTTCAGCAGTAAAGCCTTCTACAGTTGAAATTAATTGCTGATAAATTGCATCGTTAGACATGTTCATAGTTTTAGCATAATCTTTCGCTTTTTCTAAGGCATTTTTATTATAGTCGACTTTTAAATTATCTATCGCGTATTGAGCGTCTTCAGGTTTAAAGCCTTCTATTGATGAAGTAAGTTGATTATAGATACCATTTTTAGACATATGTAATGTTTTAGCATATGTCTTTGCTTTTTCCAAAGCTGCTTCTTGTTCCCTAGTTGTTTTTGAACTATCTTTACTTTCTTTATCAGATGACTCACTTTGATTATCACTAGATTTATTATCTTGCTTTTGTTCTACTTTATCTTCCATAGATTTATCGTTATTTTTACCACCTAATGCTGCGGCACAAGCACTAATAATGATAATTAATATGATTAGACCTAAACAACCAACTAGAAAAGGATTTTTCTTTTTACCTTTGATGATTACACGTTCTCCTTTCTCGTTATATAATACTTCATCCTTATTATATTTTCCCATCGTACTTCTTCTCCTTTATAATTTTTTATATTAATACTCTGTAGAGTAATTAATTAAATTTAAATAAAGTTTTTTAAAAACAAAAGAGAGAACCCCGTGTCTTAACAACAAGTTTTTCTCTCTTTTTACTATGTAATATATATAATTCATTATTGATGTTTTTATGAATGTTAGTTCTTATATTCAAAGTCTACTTTTACATGGTTATATGTTTGTTATCGCTTAAAATATATAATTATAATAACCCTACTTACATAAAAAGGCAATAAAAATTTAAAGCTATTTAATAATATTTTAACTAAATATAGTTATAGAAAACATAAATAAACTATACAAATTGAAGGTACCATCATGAATAACAATTACTAATATAATTCAGTTAATCTTCTAATATCAACTTTATCTGATAAATCTATAAAATAATCTTTTTGCCATTTTTGTGTTTGAGAAGCGGTTTTGTTTAAGTTATCCTCCCAAGTTGGATATACTCTCATAGCCATTTTTCCTGTTATGTTGTTACTGCTAATTATTTTTTTCTTGTATAATAGATCCTTAGGAAAAACAAATTGCCCCTTTTTTCTTTCATCAATTATTGTAACGATAAGTTTATCTAATGTTTCTTCATATGTGTAAGGTCTATTTTTATTATTTTCGTCTTTTATCCAAAATACTACAAAGTAACCCTGTTTATTTGGTGTCTTTTTTGCGCGTCTACTTCTATATGTTTTATCATTTATTTGATAATGACAACTCTCATATTCAATATTTAATGGTTCTATTTTCATATTTTCAATAAGGTGTAGTTCCTTTAATATTTCTTCTGTTAATGTAATTGATTCAAACAACTCATCAAGTCCTTTAATTATTTTGTTATATTTTAATATTTATAAGTATATCATTTATTATAATAAGCTCTTTACTTTTCATGTTGGATTGATATGATTAAATAAATTAGAGGTGCGATGGAGGTCAAGTCATGATTAGAAATGCAACTGAGGATGATTTGAAGTTTATTTTAGATATTTATAATGATGCTATTTTAAATACAACAACTGTATATACTTATGAACAGACAGATCTTGAGGAAAGAAAAAAATGGTTCTATAGTAAAGTAGAATCTGGTTTACCTGTTATAGTTTATGAAAAGGATAATGAGATTGCTGGGTTTGCCTCATATGGTCCGTTTAGAAATTGGGCAGCATACCAATATACGATTGAACATTCTATTTATGTAAGTTCTAAATTTAGAAGGCAAGGTATTGCTACACAATTAATAGATCATTTAATTTTACTTGCGAAAGTTGATGGCTATAAAACAATGGTTGCGGGTATTGATTCATCTAATGAAGGTAGTATACATTTACATAAGCAAAAAGGTTTTAAACATATAGGTACACTTGAAAAAGTAGGTTATAAATTTGATAAATGGCTGGATTTAGCCTTTTATCAAATTTTATTGAAATAAGCTGAAATATAGTGTTTTTTTAATAGTGTATTAATAAAGGGGATATTATGGATTTTACAATTTTGATATTAGTTATCGTATCAATACTATTAGGCGCATTAGTGCGTAGTATTTTTGGTTTTGGTGAAGCATTAGTCACTATGCCATTATTGTCACTTTTTAGTATTGATTTTAAATTATCAGTTTCGATTGTTGCAATTGTTGGTTTGTTGGTAGCATTTCCTGTATTTATTAAGAGCAGAAGAAATCTCAATTGGTCAATTGTAAGAAGATTGTTGGTTGGTTCAATTATTGGTGCTCCAGTTGGTATATTAATCGTTAAATGGGCAAATGAAGATGTCATTATTAAAGTATTAGGTATTTTCATCTTATTGTACGGAACCATAAACTTAATCAATCATTATAGAAACATCTATCAAATAAATAAACAAATACCGAAGTTATATGATTATATAGCAGGACTCGTTTCAGGTATCTTAGGTAGTGCATATAATAGTCATGGTGTACCCATTATTGTTTACGGTACTTTAAAAAAATGGCATGTAACAGATTTAAAGAATATTTCTCAAGTTCACTTTTTCATTACGGGGTGTTTTATAGTATTTAGTCATGGTGTTTCTGGGTTTTGGTCGAGCTCTTTATGGTATTTACTCATTATGATTTTACCATTACTTATTATAACTTTGTGGGTAGGACATATTATTAACACTAAGATTAATCAACAAGTATTAATAAAGTATATATATATTTTATTAATTTGTTTTGGTATTGTTATGATTATAAAATAATGTGAACAACTAGTGTGAAAAATACATTAATAAATCATAAACGGCCATAATCATTAAAAAACATTTAAATTTGTTTTGTTATTTTACATTTAAAATGTATATAAACAAAGTGAGTATTAATTTACATCAATTAACCCTAGATTCACTTAATATTGTTTTGTAAGCTTTATATATTAAGTTTTATTTGGAGGCAGTCATGTTTTTTGATAAGAAGATTATAGTATTTGAGAACCTAGAGAATGAATACAATCAAGAAGATGCAAAAAATATATTTTTGAAACATTCTATTGATTATGATTTTATTACTGTAAGTAGCCAGTCAGTTATATTAGGTGGTTTACAATATCCATCATCAAATGATAAAGAACAATTTATAGCTGAATTTAACGATTATTTAGGGAACTAGGGAAATTAAATAAAAAGCTGTCGACAAAGTCGGTGGCTTTTTTTGTTATATAGAAATCCAAAAATTAGATTTTAAAATTATGTATGTTACAAAATTGTCACTTAACACATGATATTGTTAGGTTTTATTAGGGTATTAATATAATATAGATTATATAATGTTCTTATAGTTGAAGGAGGGTTATTATGTTAGTTAATAAATGGATATATATAGCGTTAGCTTTATTATTAGGTAACTTTGGTGTTCATAAATTTTATGCACAAAAACCTATTTCTGGTTTGCTACATTTAGTATTTTGTTGGACGGGAATCCCACAAGTAATAGCAATTATTAGTGCTGTCTTAGCGCTACTTAAACCAGCAGATGAGCAAGGAAATATTCAGGTTTAATAAGTTTTTGAAATATTAATTAAAAAACAGTAGCAATTCATGAACTAATGAATTGCTACTGTTTTTTTTGTTATCAATCTTAGTTTCATAGCTGTGTTATAAGCACTTTAGCAAGAAATTGCTTATAAATATAGTTTGAATTACTGATTATTGATATCTAAATAAAGTAGTTTAACTTGGTCTTTTAATAATTTGATATTTACAGGTGTTTCAAATAGAATTTCTCCATCTATATCTAACTTTGCATTTGGATCTGTTGCTAAAGTTGCTGATTCGCAAGAAATATGTGTAATACTGTCACTTATTTCATTCCAATTCATGCTATCTTTAACTTTGAAAAAGTCGTTAATAATACTAAAGTTTTGATTGTCGAAGATAAATATATTCATTTTACCGTCATTTGGAGATAAATCTTCTAATGGTATTTTACTGCCGCCAACATTTTGGCCATTGGCTACTAATATCATTGAAGTTTCTCCTGAATATTCTTTTCCATCTGCTGTTAATTTATATTTATAAATTTCGGGATTTGATACTGTTTTTATTGTAGAAAATACATAACTGAACTTGCCTAATAATTCTTTTTGGTTGGATTGAACATTCTCAGCATTTTGTACCATTAATCCGATTCCAGCAAAGTTGAGTGCATATGTACCATTTACATCTAAAATATCAAATGATTTTATTTGGCTATTTAATAAATCTTGAGAAGCTTGCATTGGTTTTTGAGAAAGGTTTAATGTTTTTGTAAAATCATTAAAAGTCCCTCCTGGTAAGACTCCAATTGGTATTTGAAGATTATTTTCTACAACACCATTTATGAGTTCATTTAATGTTCCATCTCCACCTAAAATGAAAAGTACATCATAGGTACTTACGTGATTATTTTCAGCTATTTCTTTACAAAATGATTTTATTTGTCCTTCTTCTTTACTTAATTTTATAGTTAAGTCATCACAAAGCTGTGTTAAGTTTTCAGTAACTTGTCCAAGTTCTTTGAAAATATTACCCTGTCCAGCTGCTTCGTGATAAAATAAAATTCCTTTATGAAAATGATGCGTCATATACATACAACCTCCTGTTATCTTCCTAGTATTACATTACCATTTATTGCGTAGTATAAACAGTTTCAAGTTAATTAATTATTTATGTTAAAATAAATAAAAGTTTATATAAAAAAGGGGAGGATAACGATGGCATCAGAAAATGATTATATAAATTACGAAATGCAGAAAAGAACCGAACCTTTACTTGGTGTTGTTATTCATAATGATGCAAGTGAATTGAATGCAAATGAATGGCGAGAAGTATTAATAAATGCACCTGAAGAAAGATACGTGCAAGGAATTGCGCATTATTATATTGAGCGAAATGGGCAATGGCAAGCAATTGATACTGAAAATATAGCTTGGCACACTGCAAATCAAATAGGCAATGAACAATATTTAGGTTATGAAGTGTTAGAATCTCTTTCAAGTACGGACGAAGAATTTTTATTAAATGAACAGGAAACGTTTAGAGTTATAGCTTCAGATATGATAGATTATAATTTAGAACCAAATAGAGACACAGTGAAATTACATCTTGAATTCAGTGAAACAGAATGTCCACACCGTTCTTTTGAAATTCATACTAATTGGAAGACAACAGTTGATGGGATACCAGATGAATGGGTCATTAATGATTTAAAAGACTATTTCATAAGTCAAATCAAGCAATACATGTTGAATTAAATGGTAAAAAAGTTTCTATAATGAGGCTGGGACAAATTAATTGTCTCAGCCTCTAATCGTTATATGGGAAATAGAAAACTCGATATTTTAGATTTTTCTGATAAATAGGTATAATGATTGTATTAGAAAAAAGTAGGGGGCATTTTAGATGAATAAAAAAACAATTGGTTTTGTAGGTACTGGTGTTATGGGGAAATCTATGGCAGCACATCTAATACAAGATGGATATAAAGTTAACGTGTTTAATAGAACGAAATCTAAAGCAGATTCACTAGTCGATTTAGGTGCTAAATGGTGTGAAAGTATTGCAGTTCTCTCAGAGAAAAGTGATGTCATAATCTCAATAGTGGGATATCCAAAAGATGTAGAATCGATTTATTTAAATAAAGATGGTATTTTAAATCATGCTAAGGCAGGAAGTATAGTTATTGATATGACTACTTCTAGTCCAGCGTTAGCCAAAACAATATATGATGAAGCAAAATTGCATAATGTTAAAAGTTTAGATGCCCCTGTTTCTGGTGGTGATATTGGCGCTAAAAATGCTACATTAACAATCATGGTAGGTGGAGATGAAGAAGCGTTTAGTCAAGTTGAGGATATCTTCAATGTGATTGGTAAAAATGTTGTATATCAAGGTAAAAGTGGTAATGGTCAACATACTAAACTTTCAAATCAAATAGCAATTGCAGCTGGCATGTTAGGTGTAGCAGAAGCAATAATTTACGCAGAAGAAGCAGGTTTGGATATAGATAAAGTATTTGCTTCAATTGAACATGGTGCGGCAGGTAGTTGGTCATTATCTAATTTAGGACCAAGAATGGTCAAAGAAGATTATGCGCCGGGATTTTATGTTAAACATTTTATTAAAGATATGAAAATTGCGATTGAAGAAAGTGAAAAAATGGGATTATTTATGCCAGGATTACTAAAGGCTAAAGAAGTTTATGATGCACTAAGTAAATCGGGATTCGATGATAATGGGACGCAATCTGTCATCCAGTTGTTAAAAAATCAAATTAAAAAGGGGTAATAAAGTGGAATTAAATAAATATCAAGAACTTGCATTAAGAACGATGTCGGATATCAAAAATGATTCTGAACAAAGCTTAGTAAACGGTGCTTTAGGCTTAACTGGAGAAGCGGGAGAAGTTGCAGATATAATCAAAAAACATCAGTTTCATGGTCATGATTTAGATGTGCAAGAATTAAAAAAAGAACTTGGAGATGTGCTATGGTATATAGCTTGTTGTGCATCAGCACTTAATATAGATTTAAATGAAATAGGTGTAGCCAATATAGAAAAATTAAAAGAACGTTACCCAAATGGTTTTACAAAAGAAGATTCACTAAATCGTAAAGAATAAAGAATAAAAATCTATTGGATAATTATTACAAAACTGATAAAATGAAAAGGAGTGAAAACGCTTTCTTAGGAGGTAACTGAATTGGAAGGAAACGAACAATATTTATCAATAGATGAATTAAAGCAGATAATGTCTGACTACCCATTACAATATATTGTTTGTGGACAATGTGCTATTGATTTATTTCTAAATGAATACACATATACAAAAGAAATAATGAGTATTACGGTTAGCAGAGAAGAAGTGGAAATACTATCCAATTATTTTTTAAAACACCAATATCAGTTGGTAGTCAAAACACCATTAGATGAACTGGAAGAAATATCCCTTGAAGAACTTTATAATTATAAAAAATATTATGTTTATGATACAAAAGCACAATGTAAGATCATTAAAGTTTATATTTATGAAACGAAAGATGAGAAATGGCAATTTAGTCACGATCATAATATAGAAGTTGAAGATTATAAAATATATTTTCATAGTCTAGAAAAAGATATTAAGTATTTACGTCCAGAGATCCAAATGATGTATAAACTATATCATGAACTTAGACAAGACGATATTTATAAATATCAAAGACTAATACAACATTTAAGCTATTATCAATTTTTTATGCTAAGAAAAGTAATAGGCAAAGAAAAGGTTAATCAAATTATATTATCAGATACATAAATGGGACCATTGTTTGGGTCATGTTTTATTTTTTGTATTTATATGGATAATTATAACGATTTTGTAAGTGCTGACGCCTGAGGGAATAGTATGAGAGAGAGACTACAGGCTCGAACCATACCCCTAGGCAAGCATGCACATACAAAATCGAAAGATTTTATAAAAAAATAGATATTGAGTGCGATTTTGTAAAGTGCTGACGCCTGAGGGAAAAGTATGCGTGAGAGACTACAGGCTCGAACCATACCCCCTGGCAAATGCACGAACAAAATCGTGGAATTTTATAAATAAATAAGCATATCACTGTAAACTTTAAAAATCAGTTACGTGACATGCTTATTTTTTTGAGTTAGGAAATATGCTCCAAGCTCTTATCATTAGCTTATATAATTTGAGTCGTTTCTTTAACAAAATACTCGTTATATATTGCTTGAACAGCGATATCAGAATATTGTTGATCAATTCCAAACATCATTGATATTTCTGATGATCCTTGGTTAATCATGTTAAGATTAATTTTATTTTTACTTAAAGCAGCTGCTGCTCCGGCTGCTGTACCAATTGCTTTATTCATCCCTTCTCCAACAATCATCAATATTGCTAAATCATAGTCAATAGTTAGTTCATCAACTTTAATTTGTTCTCTAATTTTGTTTAAAACACGTTCTTCTTTTCCATGTATTTGTGTTGTTCTCATGATAATACTCAAATTATCAATTCCAGATGGTATATGTTCGATAGAAATATTTTCATCTTCTAAAATACTTAATATTTTTCTAGTGAAGCCAACTTCTCTGTTCATTAAATATTTTTTAACATTTATAATAGTGAAACCTTTATCACAACTCACTCCTGATACGATTTGAGATAAGTTTGATACATCTCGTTCACTGACAATATATGTTCCTGTATCAGTCGGTCTATTTGTGTTTTTTATAACAACAGGTATACGATCTTTATATAATGGCTCTAAAGCTTCATCATGGAAAACACCAAATCCAGCATATGATAACTCACGCATTTCTCTGTAAGTAATTTCTGGAATTACTTCCGGTTGAGAAACGACTGTTGGATTTGCACGGAAAATACCTGATACATCTGTGAAGTTTTCATAAAGGCTAGCTTTTATACCCCTTGCTAAAATAGCTCCTGTAATATCAGAACCACCACGAGGGAATGTTACGATATCATTGTTTTCAGAATAGCCAAAGAATCCAGGAATAATAAGTGTTTCATCATATTGACGTAATTGATAAATCTGTTCATATGAGGATTCTAATATCATTGCATTTCCAGGTTCATCAGTAACGATAATGCCTGCTTCTTTAGGTGATAAATAACGAGTGGGGAACCCCAATTGATTATTATATTGAGCGATAATACGGGCGTTAAAATCTTCTCCACAACTTTTTAATGCATCTAATAATCTTTCAGGTTGATTGTTGTATGTGTCTATTAAACATACTAAGTCGTTTTTCAACTCATCTAAAATAGAATAATCCATTTCCAACTCTTTAACAATTTCCTCATAACGTTCGATAATTTGGCGTAGTTTGTTTGAATAATCCAATTTATTTATTACTTTGTCGTATAAGCGTATTAATAAGTCAGTCGTTTTTACATCTTCTTTAAATCTTTTTCCGGGTGCAGATACAACAACAATTTTTCTTTCATCATCAGAATTGATGATGTTTAATACTTTTTTAATCTGTTCACTGTTTGCGACGGAACTTCCGCCAAATTTTGAAACTTTCATTTTATCAGTCCTTTTACTGGGGGTAATGTAATTGTAGCTCTTTACAAAGCCAGAAATAATGATAATATTACTATTAATTCTAATTATTCAAACTTTACAAAAAACTTTAATGAATTTATACTATAATAAAGTTGAGTCTATTTCAAGTAGACATTTGTATTTTTAACAAGAACAATATATTTAAGGTGAGTGAGAAAAT
The DNA here is from genome assembly GCF_002018435.1 of Mammaliicoccus fleurettii. NCBI lineage: Bacteria > Bacillati > Bacillota > Bacilli > Caryophanales > Staphylococcaceae > Mammaliicoccus > Mammaliicoccus fleurettii. Next base: position 226,914 of record NZ_MWJM01000001.1, read on the forward strand.
GAAAGTATTAAATGTAGCAGTATTAGGTCTCGGCACTGTGGGAACAGGCGTCGTAAAGATTGTTGAAGAAAATAAAAAGCAAATAGAAGACACAATAGGTAAATCTATACATATTAAACATATTCTTGTTAACTCTGTTAGCAAGAAAAGAGCAATTAATACTTCTAGTTATCATTTAACTGACAATATAGACGATATATTAAATGACGATGAATTAGATATCGTCGTTGAAGTAATGGGTGGAATAGAACCTACTGTTGAATGGTTAAAGTTATTTTTATCAAAAGGTATTCATGTCATTACAGCAAACAAAGATTTGCTAGCAGTACATTTAAGAGTATTGGAAGACTTAGCAGAAAAAAATAAAGTTGCACTAAAATATGAAGCAAGCGTTGCTGGAGGTATACCAATTGTAAATGCGATTAATAACGGTTTGAATGCAAACAACATTAATCAGTTTATGGGTATATTTAATGGAACTTCTAATTTCATTCTTAGTCAAATGACTCGTGAAGGAAAATCTTATGAAGAAGCTTTACAACTTGCAACAGATTTAGGATATGCAGAAGCAGATCCAACAGATGATGTTGAAGGTGTAGACGCAGCTCGTAAAGTTGTGATTACGAGTTATTTATCATTTAATAGAGTTATATCGTTGAATGATGTTGAAAGAGTAGGTATTTCCGACGTAGAAATAGAAGATATTAAAGTTGCTGAAAGATTAGGCTACAAAATAAAATTAATAGGGCAAGGTAAATATGCAAATGGTAAAGTCTTAGCCAGTGTTAAACCTACATTACTTCCAAATAGCCATCAAATGGCGCATGTTGAAGATGAGTATAATGCAATATACGTTATTGGTGATGCAGTTGGAGATACAATGTTTTATGGTAAAGGAGCAGGTAGTCTAGCTACAGGTAGTGCAGTAGTTTCTGATTTATTAAATGTAGCCTTACAATTTGAATCTGATTTACATACTTTGCCTCCGCATTTTGAACTGAAAACTGAGCAAACTAAAGAAATCGTTGAAGAAGAAGTTGTTAAATTCCCATTAAAAAGCAGCCACTTCATAATTGTTGAAAATGACAAAGAAGAAGATGAATTAAGAGATGAGATTAAAAAAGCTATAGAGTTTCATAGAAGTGTAAAAGTAGAACAGCGTACAGAAAATACTTATGGAGTCGTTATTAGAGGTATTGATGAATTACCAATTGAGACATTAAGAGAAAATGGTATAAATATTGTTAAATATTATCCAATAGAAGGAGACAAGTAGAATGGGAAGATGGCAAGGATTAATTCACAATTATAAAGAATATTTACCTGTAAATGAAGGTACACCTAAATTAACTTTAAATGAAGGAAATACACCATTAATACATTTACCCTATTTGTCGGATAAGTTAAATATTAATTTATTTGCTAAATTTGAAGGTCTTAATCCTACTGGATCATTTAAAGATAGAGGTATGGTAATGGCAGTTGCAAAAGCTAAAGAAGAAGGCAAGAAGATAGTTATTTGTGCTTCTACAGGTAATACTTCAGCATCTGCTGCTGCATATGCTGCTAGAGCTGGAATGAAAGCGATCGTGGTTATTCCAGAGGGTAAAATCGCGCTTGGTAAATTAGCTCAAGCTGTGATGTATGGTGCAGAAATTGTTTCAATTAAAGGTAATTTTGATGAAGCATTAAATATTGTTAAAAAAGTAGCAGAAAAAGGCGAAATTGCTTTAGTTAATTCTGTAAATCCATATAGAATAGAAGGACAAAAAACAGGTGCCTTTGAAATTGTTGAACAACTTGATGGTAAAGCACCAGACTTATTTGCTATACCAGTTGGAAATGCAGGGAATATTACTGCATATTGGAAAGGCTTCAAAGAATTTGATAACTTAAAACAATCAGGTTTACCTGTAATGTGTGGATTCCAAGCTGAAGGAGCTTCACCAATCGTTCAAGGTAAAGTTATTAAAAATCCTGAAACTGTAGCTACAGCTATTAGAATTGGTAATCCAGCAAGCTGGAAACTAGCTGAAGCGGCAAGAGATGCATCTAATGGATTAATAGATAGTGTGACAGATGATGAAATCTTAAAAGCATACAAGCTTATGACAAGCAAAGAAGGTGTATTTAGTGAACCTGCAAGTAATGCATCGATAGCTGGTTTGTTAAAGTTACATGAGCAAGGTAAATTAGAGCCAAATCAAACTGTTGTTGCTATATTAACTGGTAATGGATTAAAAGATCCTGATACTGCAATCGATTTGTTAGACTCTCCAATCACGCCATTAGAGAATGATGAACAAGCAATTATAGATTATATCGAGCGTGCATTAAAATGAAGAAATTAAAGCTTAAAGTACCAGCATCAACAGCTAATTTAGGAGTTGGCTTTGATTCTATAGGAATGGCTCTTGATAAATATTTAGAAGTTGAAGCGCATCTATCAGAAGATAAACAATGGCATTTTGAACACATTGGTCCACATTTACAAGGATTACCAAACGATGAGCAACACTATATTACAAAAATTGCTCAAACTGCAACAGCAAAGTTTTCTAAAAGTATGCCCGCTTTAAATTTAAAAATGTATAGCGATATTCCTTTAGCAAGAGGATTAGGAAGTTCAGCTTCAGCGCTTGTGACAGGTTTATTTCTAGCAAATTATTTTGCGAATTTGAAGCTATCTAAATATGAATTATTACAACTTGCTACTGAAATTGAAGGTCACCCAGATAATGTTGCGCCAACGATTTATGGTGGACTAGTCCTTGGTGTATATGATCCTGACGTGAAACAAACAGATGTATCATATATTGATATTCCTAAAGTCGATGTTATTGCAACTATTCCAGAATATGAATTATCAACGGAAAAAGCGCGTAAAGTCTTACCTGAAACTTTAACTTTAAAAGACTCTGTTAAATATAGTGCAATTAGCAATACGATGATTAGTGCTTTAATTCAGCATAATTATGAGTTAGCAGGCAAAATGATGATGAAAGATGGATTTCATGAGCCATATAGACAACATTTAATTCCTGACTTTGAAAACATTAAAGAACTTGCTCTACAATATGGAGCTTATGCAACTGTCATTAGTGGTGCAGGACCTACTGTGTTAACTTTAATTAAAAAAGAATTGAGTGGTAAACTCGTAAGAGAATTACAAAATAGATTCCAAGATTGTGAATCAGAATTAGTAACTATCAATCGATATGGAGTTAGTCAAAAAATAATTAACTTATAGACGATAATTGAGATGCTTATATTCTATATATGATAGAATGTAAGCATCATTATATTTTAAGGAGATAAACATGGCTTATAAATACATAATAATGGATATGGATGATACACTCTTAACTTCAAAAAATGAAATAAGTGAAAAAACAAGTACATATTTAAAAGAAAAACAAAAACAAGGTATGAAATTGATACTTGCTTCTGGTAGACCTACAGCCGGTATGATGAAGCATGCTGACGCACTTGATTTAAAAAATAATGGTGGATATATTGTGAGCTATAATGGAGCTTACGTAATCGATGCACAAGATAACGAAGTTGTGTTTAAACAAACAATTAGTCGGGATGATGCATACCAAATTATCGACTATTGTAGAACGCATAATTTCTTTTACTTAACATATTTAAATGATCAAATTATACATGATAGAACGCATGACTATATGAATATTGAAAGTGAGTTAACAGGACTACCAATGAAAAAAGTTGAAGATATTAAAGAGGTTATTGATGGAGATGTACCTAAAGTAATGGGCGTAGATTATGTAGAAAATATTGCAAAAGCGAACAGTGAACTTAATGGTAAATTCAATAATCAAGTTTCTTCTACAATAAGTAAACCGTACTTTTTAGAATTTATGGATGGACAAGTATCAAAAGGTAAATCATTACAGAAACTATTTGACCAAATCAATGCAGATTTCTCAGAAGTAATCGCTTTTGGTGACAGTTTAAATGATTCAGATATGTTAGAAAAAGCAGCTGTAGGTGTAGCAATGGGTAATGCTAACGATACGATAAAAGATATAGCTGATGTAGTAACAGATGATCATGACCATGATGGTATTGTAACAGCATTAGAAAAATTATTGAATCAATAAAAAAATACAGATAAAACCATAAATTAACAATGGTTTTATCTGTATTTTTATTTTTGTCTATTAATATCGATCTTCATTAAATGAAATTGAAGTCATTTCTATAACGAGGATAGATTTAGCACCAAGTATTTTTAGTTGTTGTACTAAATCATCAATTTCAGTTTTATGTCTAAGTCTTTCTACAAAAACAATTATTTCTTCATATTGATCAATATTTAAATTATAAAGGTAATGTGTAATTGTTCTTTCTAAAGGAGACATAAAGCTTATTTTTTTATTTGAATGTTTCAATGTACTTAAATCAAAATTAAACCTTGTTGTTCCTTGAACATTTATATTTTTACCAGGTAAATAACGAGCAATCTGTAATGGGATATACAAGAATTCACCAACACCGATAACAAGTTTCGGTGAATCATCTAATAAATCGTTTAATAATTCTCCCATTCGTTGAAATAGCTCTTCAGAGATTTGTTGTTCTTTACCGGTTAATGTAAATCTACCTGTTGAAATAAAGTATGGATTGTCATGTATCGTACCATCACGTAACATGTTTTGTGCTTTTACGATAAAATGATCGTTAATAACATTTCTTAAAGAATGATATTGTACTTTAGTTTCATGTTGTTCATTTTTAAGAAGTTGGTTTTGAATTAAATTTTCTGTTGAATTATCTTTTTCTTGTATTTCTACATTGAAAGTCATAAGCGATATAATATTGATTTTTATATTTAAAGACTTTTCGAGACTAGAGAAAGCTTCTTTTACACTTGCTGATCTTAAATCTATAGGGGTTAAAACAGTGAATGTTTCTCTTTCAGGGTATTTATCATAAATCTTTTTAATTAGGTTTAATACGGATAAACCATTTAATAAATGGTTATCAATAATTGCAATTCGTTCATCATTATCAAAAAAGTCTTTATCTTTTGTATAGAAAAATAAACGTTCAAGTGGATCGACTATATCATCATGATCTAATAAAGGTGGATGTGATATGATCTTATCTCTTGTTGATGCTAAAAACATGACATCGTCTTCGAATAAACTGAAAATGGATTGCCCTAAATTCACTGCACGTTCACTTAATCCAAGGAAGCGTGTCGGCGGATAGTGACCGAGTTTGTTCGCTTCTACTGTGTTTAAAGCTTGAATCATTTTGCCACGATTTTTACTATTGATTGCTTTAGCTATATTATGAATACGTTCATCTGTTTCACCAGTTAAAGATTCATGATATAAAAAGCCTAGTAATAAACCAATAAGTAAGGGGTGTTCAGGATATAGCCCTCTAGAATAACCTAAACAAGGTGATACAGGGATAAAAGGGAAATCTGATTGTTCTTCTTGAGTTATTGCTAACATTTCGTCAATTTCAAAATCAAATCTATTTTTTACGACCTTTACTTCAACTTGTTGCTCATTATCTAAAGGAAAAACTTTGCTTACGTGGGACATATCATTACTCCTTTATTTGCTTGTATGTGTCCATTCATGACTATGTTTTTTTCTTTTTATATGCGCATATATTTGGTCTGCTGCATAGTCTTGATTTGTATAAACAGTAATGTCAAAGAATGCTTGGTTGTCCTCAAATGGTTCATTCAAATATAAATCTTTCAGATGATCAAATAAGGATTGCATCTGTTCTCTTGTTAAACTTGTATATTCTCTTAATGTTTTTTTAACGAGTTGAGGTTGTTTGTCATAAATACTTTGAACCACAATTACAAAGCGCTCATCTTGTTTCATAACGTCATCAAATAAATTAGTTTGGCCAGCCATTATTACACCTTCTTTTTATCATTATTAATTATTTATATTCATTATACTATATATGTTGTGATATGAAAAAGTTCAATAAAATTTAAGAAGTTGGTATTTGAAATATAAAAAAACACCCACTCAAAATATAAATGAGTGGGTGTTTAAACGATTACTATTTATTATCATAATTATGTTTAGTTAAATCTATATCTTCAAGTTTGATAATTTTAGATTTCGTTACAAATTTATGAATGAAGTAAACAATAATTCCTAAAATAATTGGTAAGAACGATTCAATTAATACAGGATAATTTAAAGTCATTATACTGTCAAAGGATTGTCCGATTAATAAGAAAGCAATGACAGCAATAACAATAATCGGTCCTAACGGATATAATGGTGCTTTATACTCTAAAGTATCAGTTGCTGATTGTCCTTGTTTTTTAATAGCCATTCTTAGTCTAATATGACTAATGATACTCATTAACCAAACGAGTGTTACAAGTGCACCTAACATATTTAATAATCTGTAATAACCATCAGTGTTAATAGTTGCATAAATGATTGATATGAAGATTAAAGCGATAGTTACACATAATGATATAAAAGGCATGTTATTTTTGTTTAAATTATTAATGAATTTTGGTGCTTGTTTATGTTGTGCTAATGAATAAAGTAATCTACTAGTAGCATATAATCCTGAATTACCCGCAGAAATAAGCGCTGTTAAGATTACAGCATTGATAATTGAAGCTGCAAACGCAATACCAACTCTATCAAAAACAATAGTAAAAGGACTTTGTGTTACTGTATTTGATTTATTTAATAATAATGGGTCAGTATACGGAATAATTGCTGCAATTACTGCAATTGCTAAAATATAAAACAATAAGATTCTCCAAAATACTTGTCTAATTGCTTTAGGCATTGATTCTTTTGGATTTTCAGATTCTCCGGCAGTTACTGCAACAACTTCTGTACCACCAAAGCTAAATCCTGCAACAAGAAGTACACCTAAAAATCCTGAAATACCATTTACAAATGGTGCTTCTTTATAAGTGAAGTTTGATAATCCAAGTGGTTCATTACCACCTAAAATACCGAAGATTACAAGTACACCTACAATTAAAAAGATAATAATAGTTGCAACTTTAATAAAACTTAACCAATATTCAGCTTCCCCGAAAGCTTTAACAGTAAAGGCATTGAGTAAAAATAAAATAACTAGAAAAATAATGCTCCATATAAATGGGTTTACATTTTGGAAGACTTCCCAATAAGTAATGATTTTTGCAGCAGTTAAAATGTCTACACTTGTAACGAGTGCCCATATAATCCAATATAGCCAACCAACTGTAAAACCAGCAGAGCGATCAATAAATCGACTAGAATAAGCACTAAATGATCCCGACACTGGATAAAAAGTTGCTAATTCTCCAATTGCGGTCATTAAAAAGTAAAGCATAACACCAATAATAGAATATGCTATTAGTGCACCACCAGGTCCAGCTTGAGTAATGACAGCACCACTTGCCATAAACAATCCCGTACCAATTGATCCACCGATGGCAATCATTGATATATGTCTTGTCTTTAATCCACGTTTCATTTCTTCCATATAGTTCACCATACTTTCTACATTTACGATTATTCTGAAATTAAAATATACATTATATTTTATTAGTAATTCATGAAATAAGCAACATAAATTTTAACGCATAAATGCTTTAAAGTGATAAAATATATTTATAAATAAAAAAGTCATTTCAAAGAAATGACTTTTTGTGTCGTATATCTTCTTATTAAAATAAGAAATTACTTAGTTTCACGATGTAAAGTGTGACGACCTAATCTTGGACAATATTTTTTCATTTCAATACGTTCAGGGTTAGTACGTTTGTTTTTAGTAGAAATATAATTTCTATCGCCACATTCAGTACATGCTAACGTGATATTAACACGCATGTTCATCAGCCTTTCTATTTAGTAATCATTACGCTTTATAACTTTATCATATTTTAAATTTGTTATCAATATGTAAAATTTTGTTTCAGTAAGATTGCGATATTATGTTTAAAAGCGTATATTGTTATAATTAATGAAAATACTTATTTAGGAGTTATTAGATGAAAAAAATATATCAAATGATTTTTATGATGCTTGCAATTTTGGTAGTCGTATCAGGTTGTGGGAATCAAAACTCTAAAAATGATAAATTAAAAATTTATGCTACAAATTATCCATATGAAAGTTTTGCTAAACAAATTGGAGGAGAACATGTTGAAGTAGATTCAATATATCCAAGTGGTACAGATTTACATAATTATGAACCAACTCAAAAAGAAATGATCAATGTTGCTAAAAGTGACCTTTTTATATTTTCTTCTAAAGAACTTGATCCTGTGGCAAAAAAGATAAGTTCTACCATTAAAAATAAAGATTATAAATTAGAAGCTATTCCAAATTTAAAAGGTAATGATATTTTAGAACATCATCACGAGCATGGGGAAGAACATAACCATAAAGAAGAACCAGAAAATAAGCAGGACCCACATATTTGGCTAGATCCAATTGCAAATAAAGAAGCAGCTAAATCGATTAAGAATAAGCTTGTCCAAAAAGATCCAGACCATAAAAATGATTATGAGAATAATTATAAGAAGTTAATTAAGGATATTGAAGAAATAGATCATAAATTAAAGACCGTTACGGAAAGTCCGAAAAGAGATACAATATTTATCTCTCATGATTCTTTAGGTTACCTAGCAAATAGATACCATTTTAAACAAACGGGTGTAACAGGTATGAATAATGAAGAACCAAGTCAAAAAGAAATTTTGGAAATTATAAAAAATATTAATCAAGCAAAAACACCATATATATTGTATGAGCAAAATGTAAGTTCTAAAATTACAGATATAATAAAGAAAGATACTAATAGTAAACCGCTGAAATTCCACAATTTAGAAGTGTTAACTAAAAAAGAAAATAAGCAGAAAAATATTTCGTACCAAACTTTAATGGAGAAAAATATAAAAACGCTTGATAAAGCATTAAATAAATAATAAATATAGTCAGTTTTCGTTTACTTTTACCAACTAACCATGTATAGTAACTATTGGATTATTATTAATAGATTTGAAAGAGGTCATTGATATGAAAATTTTTGATTATGAAGATGTACAATTAATACCAAATAAATGTATAGTAGAAAGTCGCTCAGAATGCGATACTACTGTTAAATTCGGTCCAAAAACATTTAAATTACCGGTAGTACCCGCTAACATGCAAACAGTTATGAATGAAGAACTAGCTGAGTGGTTTGCTAGTAATGATTATTTTTATATCATGCATCGTTTTGATGAGGAAGCACGTATTCCATTTATCAAAAAAATGCAAAGTCAAAACTTATTTGCATCTATATCTGTAGGTGTAAAAGACACTGAATATACTTTTGTTGAACAACTATCTAATGAGGGACTTGTTCCTGAATATATAACAATAGATATAGCACACGGTCATTCTGAACAAGTTATTAGAATGATTAAACACATCAAACAACATATACCAGAAACATTTGTAATTGCTGGTAATGTAGGTACTCCTGAAGGTGTTCGTGAGCTAGAAAATGCTGGCGCTGATGCTACTAAAGTAGGAATCGGACCAGGGAGAGTATGTATCACTAAAATTAAAACTGGATTCGGCACTGGTGGATGGCAATTAGCTGCTATTAATTCATGTAGTAAAGCTGCTAGAAAACCTATGATTGCTGATGGTGGAATTAGAACAAATGGTGACATAGCAAAATCAATTAGATTTGGTGCAAGCATGGTAATGGTTGGTTCATTGTTTGCTGCACATGAAGAATCACCAGGTGAAACAGTTGAATTAGAAGGCAAATTATATAAAGAATATTTTGGTAGTGCATCAGAATTTCAAAAAGGTGAACGTAAAAACGTTGAGGGTAAAAAAATGTTTGTAGAACATAAAGGCTCTTTAAAAGATACTTTAGTAGAGATAGAACAAGATTTACAAAGTTCAATCTCATATGCAGGTGGAAAAGACTTGCATTCTATCACTAAAGTGGATTACGTAATTGTTCGAAATTCAATATTTAATGGTGACCGCGACTAAATATAGGTGAGGTGACGACTTGAAAAAAGTATTTTATTTATTTTTATTATTGTTATTTATAACACTTATCAAGCCTGTCCCTGAATCAGATTTATCTAGACAAATTCAACAAAAAGTATTGAATGTTCAACAAGGACTGCAACATGAACAGTCAACAAGCAAAGTTGAACTTAAGACACCAAATGACCAAGAGTTTGCGATTAATAATATTCAAATCAATCAAACAAAAAGTGAAGTTGAAAAGAAACTTGGCAAACCTAAGCGGATAACCGCTAATGAGTATAACGAGAAATGGCATGTATATCATAATGATTATCATGAATTTGTAATGGTAAGTTATGATAATGACAAAGTAACAGGTTTATATACGAACCAAGACTTAATAACATCCCAAAAAGGTATCACAAGTAAAATGAACAAGGAAAAGGTTCGTTCGATTCTTGGTGAACCAGAAAAAGAAATAAATAAAGATAAAGTGAAGCTCATTCAAAATGATGAAGATTACGATGTTTTCAAATTTGATAATATCTATACAACCGTTTTTTATGATAAACATGAGAATAATCAAATTAAAGGTATAATGCAAATTGCATCATCAACTGAAGATAAACGTACGAACCAATATCATGCAGCATCTGATGATTATAAAATCGCATTAGAATTACAAAACTTTGATCTTGTTAATGCTGAACGTGTTCAATTTGACTTACCTACATTATCTTATAATGAAAATGTGAGTCAGACTGCAAGAAAGCATAGTCAAGATATGGTTGATAATGATTATTTTGATCATACAAATAAACAAGGTTTATCTCCATTTGACAGATTAGACAATGATGGCTTTGATTATATAACAGCAGGTGAAAACTTAGCATATGGTCAAATAAGTAGTGTTTATGCACATCATGGTCTTATGAATTCACTGGGACACAGAAAGAACATTTTAAATAAAGATTATAAAGAGTTAGGTGTAGGTGTTGATATAGGCGAAGATTTACAGCCTTATTGGACGGAAAACTACATCACACAGCAATAGAACAAAGATAAAAGCAGATTTTATCTTAGCAACTTTGATATAATTATATCGAGATAAGTCATTATTTCATATTTCCTTAAATGTTTAACACATGTTGTTTCTAATAATTTGATTGGTGGAATAACAATTAAAGGGGAAGTTTTACATGGAAAGTAAAGAAATAAAACGTAAAGATTTAGATGTATTAGAACGTATTAAAGAATTATTAAATAAAAAAGATGTTTCATAATTAATATGACATTAGCAAAAAGAACTCGATAACGGGAATATGAAAAAAAGGAGATGCATTTGCATCTCCTTTTTTGTATTATTACATCTCTCTAAATAATCCTACTACTTTACCTAATACTGTTACATTATCTAAGTAAATTGGTTCCATTGTATTATTCTCAGGTTGAAGTCTATATCTCTTTTCTTCTTTATAGAAGCGTTTAACAGTTGCTTCATCATCTTCTGTCATAGCGACAATGATATCGCCATTCTCAGCAATGGATTGGCTACGAACAATAACTTTATCTCCATCTAATATGCCAGCTTCTATCATACTATCGCCAATTACATCTAAAATAAAGATGTTGCTATTATGTGTAGAAGTAAAATGTGCAGGTAATGGGAAGTATTCTTCGACATTTTCAACAGCTGTAATTGGAATACCTGCTGTAACCTTACCTATAACTGGTACGTGAATTGTATTCTCTTGATTGATGTTCTCTCCAACAGTTTCAGTTATTTCAATTGCACGAGGTTTAGTTGGGTCACGTTTGATATATCCCTTTTCTTCTAATCTAGATAAATGACCATGTACTGTAGAACTTGATGCAAGGCCAACTGCTAAACCAATTTCACGAACACTAGGTGGATACCCTTTCGTTTGTACTATATGTTTGATGAATTGATATATTTCAGATTGACGTTTAGTTAATTCTTTCATAGTCGCACGCTCCCAATTAATTATTTAATCATATTATAGCACATACGTTTCCTTCGAACAAACATTTGTTCGTATTTTTATTGACTACGAACATTTGTTCTGTTATTATAAAAATACAAACAAACGTTCTAGGAGGAATTGAGTATGACAATTACAATAAAGAAGACGGTATTAGTATATTTGGCAGTATTCTTAATGACTCTATTAATAGGATATTTATATTTAGCACAGTCGAGTGATATCTATACAACAGAACAGACGTACGAGATGACAGATCATCAAATTAAACAACATGAAGATAAACAACCTAATCATTTAACTAATTCAAATACATTAATAGGGTCTATAGAATAATTGAAAAATACGAGTAAATCCATTTGGATTTACTCGTATTTTTTGGTATCTTTTATGTATGTAGAAAGTGGGGATAATATGTTAGATAAAGCAAAAATAGATAGAATCAATGAACTCGCTAATAAAAAGAAGACAGAAGGTTTGTCGGAATCAGAAGCGAAAGAACAGACTAAATTGCGAGCTGAATATTTACAAGCATTTCGAGGTAACTTTAAAAGTACGATAGAAAGTACAAAAATTATCGATCCAGAAGGTAATGATGTTACGCCAGATAAAGTGAAAGAAATTCAAAAAAATAATAATATTAGGAAATAAATATAAATTAAGAGATAATAATTAATTTTCGAATTTTTTTCATGTATAATGAAAAGGGATTACAAGAATAAAGGAGACTACATTTATGTTTAATGAAAAAGATCAACTTGCAGTAGATTCAATTCGTGCTTTAAGTATAGATGCTATTGAAGCAGCTAACTCAGGACACCCTGGTTTACCTATGGGTGCTGCACCAATGGCATATACATTATGGACTAAGCATTTAAATTTTAATCCTCAGTCTAAGAATTACTTTAATAGAGATCGTTTTGTATTATCTGCAGGACACGGATCAGCATTATTATATAGTTTATTACATGTTTCAGGTAGCTTAGAACTTGAAGAAGTGAAAAACTTTAGACAATGGGATTCAAAAACACCTGGACATCCAGAATTTAACCATACTGATGGCGTTGAAGTAACAACTGGACCATTAGGACAAGGTTTTGCTATGAGTGTTGGTATGGCAATGGCTGAAAAACATTTAGCTGGTAAATTCAATAAAGAAAAATATGATGTAGTAGATCATTACACATATGTATTAGCAAGTGATGGCGATTTAATGGAAGGTGTTTCTCATGAAGCTGCTTCATTAGCTGGTCATTTAAAACTTGATAAATTAATTACATTATATGACTCTAATGATATTTCATTAGATGGTGATTTAAATAAAGCATTTTCTGAAAATGTTAAAGAAAGATTTACTTCATACGGCTGGAGTTATATTTTAGTCGAAGATGGTAATGACTTAGAAGCAATTGATAAAGCTATAACTAAAGCTAAAAAATTAGATGGTCCTACAATGATTGAAGTAAAAACAATTATTGGTTATGGTTCTCCAAATAAAGCTGGTACTAATGGTGTTCACGGTAACCCATTAGGTGCAGAAGAACGCGAACTTGCATTTAAATCATATGGTTTAGACCCTTCAAAACGATTTAATGTGCCACAAGAAGTTTACGATGTATTTAGTGAAACAATGTTAACTCGTGCTAACGAAGCTGAAACAGCATGGGATAAATTAGTTGAAGCGTATACAAATGCACATCCTGAATTAGGTGAAGCATTTAAACAAGCTATCTCTAATGAATTACCTGCAGACTACGCTAAAGATTTACCTGTTTATGAACCTGGTAATAGTAGTGCTACACGTGCTGATTCTGGAGAAGTAATTCAAGCATTAAGTAAATCAGTTCCTGCATTTTTCGGTGGATCAGCTGATTTAGCTTCATCAAATAAATCAAACGTTAAAGATGAGGCTGATTTTGATAGCGAAACTCCAGACGGTCGTAACATCTGGTTCGGTGTTCGTGAATTTGGAATGGCTGCAGCAGTCAATGGTATGGCAGTACATGGTGGTGTTAAACCATATGGTGCAACATTCTTCGTATTCAGTGATTACTTGAAACCAGCAGTTCGTCTTTCAGCAATCATGGGAGTACCTTCAACATTCGTATTCACACATGATTCAATCGCAGTAGGTGAAGACGGACCAACGCATGAACCAGTTGAACAATTAGCAGGTTTAAGAGCAATTCCTAACTTGAATTTAATTCGTCCAGCAGATGGTAACGAAACAAGAGTAGCATGGAAAGTTGCACTAGAATCAGATTCAACTCCTACAGCATTAGTTTTAACTAGACAAAACTTAACAGCTTTAGATGTTGAAGAATCAGTAGTAGAAGAAGGCGTTCGTAAAGGCGGATATGTAGTATATCGCTCTGAAATTGAGCCTGAGTACTTATTAATAGCATCTGGTTCAGAAGTTTCTCTTGCTGTAGATGCAGCAAAAGATATTGAAGCACAAGGTAAAGGTGTACAAGTAGTATCATTACCGAACTGGAATGCATTCGATCAACAAGATGCAGAATATAAATCTTCTGTATTACCTCCTTCAATCACTAAACGTGTCGCTATTGAAATGGCATCTTCTCTAGGTTGGCATAAATATGTAGGTCTTGAAGGTAAAGTAATTGGTATCGATACATTCGGTGCTAGTGCTCCTGGTGACTTAGTAGTAGAAAAATACGGATTTACTAAAGAAAATGTATTAAACCAAGTATTAAGCTTCTAATTATTCAACAAAAGCCTCATCCAAGAAATTTGGCTGAGGCTTTTTATTTTGAAACATTAAGTTTCGTCTTGATAAAATGTAATGAATTTAGTAAACTTTTATAGGATACAGAAAGTGGGTGAAATAATGGCAACATGGTTAGCTATATTATTAATCATCGTGGCATTAATCGGTGGGCTTGCAATTGGATTCTTCCTTGCACGTAAATATATGATGGATTACTTGAAAAAGAACCCACCAATTAACGAAGAAATGCTACGTATGATGATGATGCAAATGGGTCAAAAACCATCTCAAAAGAAAATCAACCAAATGATGACAATGATGAATAAGAATATGGATCAAAAAATTAAATAGTCTTATATTAATCATAAGTAAAAATAAAACGTATAATCGTGATATTTTTAAAAGCCAGTTACACTTTGATTGTGTAATTGGCTTTTTATCTTGAGTTTTCACTGATTGTTCAAATAAAAGTGTTTTAACTTATTTGTTATTTGATAAAATAGAATTAAGAGTAAGGGGGAGAGCTATTGTGGAATTAACAGTATTTGTAGCATTTGGTGCAGGCATATTAAGTTTTGTTTCTCCTTGTGTATTGCCAATCTATCCTGCATTTGTTTCATATATAACTGGAATGAGTTATGATGATTTGAAGAATAAAGGACTTAGCCGAAATGCAATATTACATACAATCATCTTTTTATTAGGATTTAGTTGTATTTATATGATATTAGGAATGGGCATAGGTTACATATCAGGTATGTTAATAAATTATCAAACTTTAATAAGACAAATTGGTGCAATTGTAATAATTGTATTTGGACTTATTATATTAGGCGTATTCCAACCGCAATTTTTAATGAAAGATCGTAAAATTAATTTTAAAGCGAAGCCTTCAGGTTTTGTTGGTACGTTTTTAATTGGTATGGCATTTGCGGCAGGTTGGACACCATGTAACGGACCAATTATCGCAGCGATTGGAACATTGGCAGCTACTAATTCATCACAAGCATTATTATATATGCTACTATATGTACTAGGATTTAGTATTCCATTCTTTATACTAACTTTCTTTATAACAAAATTACAAATTATTAAAAAGTACAATGTTGCTATCATGAAGTTTGGTGGTATAATTATGATAATTATGGGGATTCTGTTATTCTTTGATTTATTAACAGAGATAACGATATTCTTCCAATCTTTAGGTTTGGAATAACCATAAATGATATTTCGTACTAATAAGGGGTTTTAGATATGTATTTGCTTTTTTCATTTATAATAGCAGCTTTAATGGGTTTAGCAGTTATAGTTGTTAGAATGAAAGCTCAAAATTATCCGACTAACACTAAAAAAATTGTACTACCGCCATTTTTTATGGCTACAGGTGCTCTAATGTATGTTGTTCCATATTTTAGATTGAATGGTCAAGAAATTATAGAAGCCATTATAGTTGGTTTATTCTTTTCATTGTTTCTTATTTTTACATCCAATTTTGAGATTAAAGGATCAGAAATATATATGAAACGCTCTAAACTGTTCCCTGTTATTTTAATTACTTTACTGATAATCAGAAGTGTAGGGAAATTCTTTTTGAGTGATTCTATTGACCCAGGTCAATTAGCGGGCATGTTTTTCTTGTTGGCATTTAGCATGATTGTGCCATGGAGAATAGCAATGTTTGTAAAATATAAAAAACTAAGAGATCAAAAGACTTTAGTTAATTAAAAAAACGCACAACTCAATTACTGAGTGTGCGTTTTTGTTTTTGCTTTAGAGATTTCTTCTTTATGATCAAAGATTGAAAATTTGTTTTTTTCATCATCTGCTAATTCGAACAAATTTAAATATGGTGTATAATCAATATTAAGTTCTGTTAGTTTTTTCTTCATAAATTTGTGATCTCTTTTCGGAGTTGCTATGATATAACCTCGCATAATATGATCGAGTTCAATTGTTGTAGCATGTTCTTCTAAAGCTATTTTAGATATGCGTCCACCTATTTTTTCTTTAGCAACATCTCTAAATAAATCTGGTACTGGTGAAACTAATTCATTTAATAAACTACGAGCTTCGTCATTCCATAAAGGAAGGGCTTTATGAATATAATAATCTTGCCAATCTAATTCGCTCATACCGTTATCTTTAGGCATGCGCTTTAAGAATTTACGAAACATAAAGAATCCACCGATTGCAAGTAACGATATAAATACAATGCACCATAATACTATAAAAAATATAAATGCGCTACTCAATGAAATCACTCCTTAAACTAAGTATAAATGAAGCTTTTCAACCTGTCTAACAAATATTTGCAAAGGAGCAATATAATGAAAATATTACATACTGCTGATTGGCATATAGGCAAAATAATCAATGGCCAATCATTAATAGAAGACCAAAAGTTTATCCTCAATAAATTATTTGATGCAATTAAAGAACACGATCCAGATGTAGTTGTGATTAGTGGTGATTTATACGACCTACACTATCCTAATAAAGAAGCAATGGTTGTTCTTGAAGATGCTTTATCGATGATTAATTTAGAACTTAAAATACCAATTATTGCGATAAGTGGGAATCATGATGGCAAAGAACGTCTTAACTATGGTGAGAGATGGTTTGAAAAAACAGGATTAAAAATCATTACGGGATATGACGACTTAATGACACCTATTTCTATGGAGGGTATCAATATATATGTTATGCCTTATTTTACACCAGCAGATGTAAAGCATGTATTTGATGTTAAGACTATCCATACGCATCAAGAAGCGACTGAATATATTATGAGTGAAATGGAACAAGTTATGAACAAAGATGAGACCAATATATTAGTTGGACATTTATTCGTAGCAGGTGGTGAATCATCAGACTCTGAAAGACCGCTCTCAATAGGTACGATTGAAACAGTTACTGCAAATACATTTAATGCTTTTGACGCAGTTCTACTCGGTCATTTGCACCATCCATTTGCTATCAAATCAGATTTCATATTTTATTCAGGCACACCAATGCAATATTCATTTTCAGAGGCAAATCAAGCAAAAGGTTATCGTTTGTTTGAGATTGATAACAAAGCATTTAAACAGAAATTTATTCCGATTGAACCAAGACGCTCATTTCATGTCATTAAGGCAAGATACGAAGATGTGATTCATGAGAAAATTGAAGTTAAAAATAATGAGGATTATTTTCATTTTAAATTAACGGATATGGACCATGTTACTGATCCTCTTATGAAGATTAGAAATATTTATCCAAATACATTACAAATTTCAAGAATAGATTATGAAGTTGCGCAAGATGAGATAGATGTGGATGTACATACATTAAGCGATATTGAAATTATTGAATCATTTTATAAACATGTGACTGAAGAAACGTTAGAAGGAATTAAGAAAGATAAAGTCATTCAGCTGTTAGAAAGTCATCTGAATAAAGGAGCGAATGAATAATATGAGACCTTTATCATTAAATATGCAATATTTTGGGCCATTTATAGATGAGAAAGTAGACTTTAGACATTTATCTAAATCTCAGCTTTTCTTGATATGTGGAAAGACAGGATCAGGTAAAACGATGATTTTCGATGCAATGGTTTATGCACTGTTTGGCAAAACATCAACAGAATCTAGAGAAGAAGTAGATTTACGAAGTCACTTTGCAGATCCGAAGTTACCAACTAAGGTACAATTTGAATTTGAAATTAAAGGTGACGAGTATCTTATTACTAGAACAGTAAAATATATAAAAGAAGGCAATAAAAATCCTTCGAATGCAACTGTAGAAGTGTACAAAAAAATAGATGATAAATGGAATTTAGAAACGAAGTCTATAAATACAAGTAATGATTACTTGAAACAGTTATTACATATGAATGTGAAGCAATTTAGACAAATACTCATACTTCCACAAGGAGAATTCAAACAGTTTTTAGTATCAAATAGTACAGATAAACGGAGTATACTTAGAACGTTATTTGATAGTGATAGATTTGAAGAATTACAAGATCAATTAGAATTAGAAATGAAAAAAGAATTAGCATTAATAGAAAGCCATTATCAAAAAATATCACAATATATGAATGACATGCATGACTTTGAAAATGAACAACTTATAGATATAAAGACAATTGAAGGACATCGCTATGAGGTGATATTAAACTCATTAGATTTATATGAAAAAGTCGGACATGAAAATTTAGAAGTATCAATGGTAGAGAAAGGTAAACAGGAACAACAAGTTAATGAAATAGAAAAAATATTAAAACAAGATAAAGTATTAAATGAAACCTTTGATACTTTACTTGAAAAACAAGAGATATTAGATGAATTAAAAAAAGATGAGTCAAAAATAAATGATCTTAGAAAACAATTAAAGTATTTAAAGACTGTTCAAAATATGACGTACCAGTATAATCAATTGAGAGATAAAGAACATTCTTTAAATAATGAAGTAAAACAAGAAGAAGAAATTCAACAAAGCATAGAATCAAACACAACTAACTTAAATGAGATAACTGAAAGAATTGAACAACTAAACAGAAATAGTGAGAGAATAAACGAGTTTCGTCAATTTGTTCAAAATACAAATCATATTAAATTAAGTTTAAATAAATATATAGAAGCGGAAACTAAATTTCCAAACATAATAGAAGAACAAAAGAATTTGAATAAGTTAATAGATAAAGATAAGCACGAAATCGAAACATTAAAAAGTAAACTAGAAAGTACTCATTACGATGAGTCGGAAGAACAAGATAAAATTAAAGAACAAGAAACATTGAAGCTTAACTTACAAGAACTACAAACTAAACAAAAGCAATATAGTGAAAAGTTGGAGTTGTTGGATAAACAAAAAGAATATACTAGTCAATTAACTCATCTAGAAAAAGAAAAAACACAATTTGAAGTAAAGTTGAATGAAAAGTCACAGTTTGATATTTTAAATGTTGAAGATGAAATTTTAAAAATACAAAAACATGTCCATCAAGGTGATGATTGTCCTATATGTGGATCAATCATAGAGTCTATTAATGGAAATGTTGATTTTAAAAGTTTGAAAAAAGAAAGAGAACAACAATTAGAAGTTGAACGTAATCTACATGCAATCAACAATAAGATAACATCATATAACGAAAGATTAAATATAACCAACGAACAATTGAATAAATTAGAAAATATTACAGATACTCAAACAGAAATAAATCATACAACTGAACATATTGATAAATTAGTAAATGAGTTACAAATTTATAGAGAGACAAAGCAACAAATACAAAGATTTAAAAATGACAAATATGATGTTGAAAAGAAAATAACAAATAATGAATTACAATTAAACAACATAAAGCATCTAATATCTAAATATGAGAATGATTTATCTTACTTTAAACAAGAAACTGGATTTGATACTGTAAATAAATTTGAGAAGCAATCAGACTTTTATGCAATAGAAATTAAGGCTTATGATAATGAGTTGAATCAATTAACTGTTCAACTTGAAAAATTTAATGAAGAAAAGCAAAATCTTCGAATGAAAATAGCAACTGTTAGTGAACGTAAATCTATGATTGAAGAACAAATTAAATTAGCAACGGATTATTTAAATACTGAGATGACCAAACATAATATTGCATCGTATGAACAATTAGATGAATTACTTCAACAAGTTAAGCATATTGACGAGTATGAAGAAAAAATTAATCAATATGACAAAAGATATATAGAAGTAAAAGCGATAGTGAAGGAATTAAGTAAAAAAGTTCAAGATAAAGAAAGAGCAGATACTTCAGAAACAGAAAGTAAATTAACTGAAGCTAAAGAAGCATTAACAGTTATTGTTAAACAGATGAATCAGCTTCAACTGAAAATTGATCAAAACAAGCAAAAAATAATTGCTATTCGACAAGTTGTTGAGAAAATTGAAAATGATTTACAAGATCAAGAAGAATTAATTGAACTTTCAAGAATAATGAACGGTAAAAATAGTCAGAAACTGTCTTTAGAAAACTATGTATTAATTTATTATTTAAATCATATCTTAGATAATGCTAATAGACATTTTCTTAAAATGACTAACAATAGATATCAACTTGTACGTAAAAAAGAAAAGTCACAAGGACTAAGTGGTTTGGAGATAGAAGTGTTTGATAGGTTTTCAAATAGAACTAGGCATATTACGTCCTTATCAGGTGGTGAGACTTTTCAAGCTTCGTTATCATTAGCAATAGGGTTGTCTAATGTTGTACAACAAGAAGCGGGTGCAATACATTTGGAATCTATGTTTATTGATGAGGGATTCGGCACATTAGATTCTGAAACTTTAGAAACTGCTTTAGATACTTTAGTGAATATACAAATGTCTGGAAGATTAGTAGGAATCATTTCACATGTTTCAGAATTAAAGACGAGAATACCAACAATTTTAAATGTTAATAAGAATGGATTTTTAAGTACTACATCCTTTAATGAAAACTAATTGACACATCAAAGACATAAATAGTTCAAAATACGTATTTAAGTTAAGAATTTTATTTGATATATTTTAACTAACAGAGTTATGGGAGTGTTACGATGAAAAAGGGAATATTTTTGTGCTTAATTGCAAGTATTATGCTAATTACGAGTGCATGTAGTAATAATGCAATTGAGCCAGACAGTCAATTTGGCAATAAAATGCAGTCTTTTAATGTTACTGACCAAAATGGGGATAAATTTTCACAGAAAGACATGAAGGGTAAAGTTTATATAGCTGATTTTATTTTTACAAATTGTGAAACAGTTTGTCCACCTATGTCATATAATATGAGCACAGTTATAGATGAATTAGAAAAAGATGGGGTAAAGGATTATGGTGTAATTAGTTTTAGTGTAGATCCTGAGAATGATACACCTAAGAAGCTGAAAGAATATATTAAACAATATAATGTACCTGCCAATAAATGGACATTACTTACAAATTACGATTTCAAGTTTATTAAGCAATATGCAGAAGATAACTTTAAATCGATAGTAGCACCACCTCCAAAAGGGAGTACACAAGTAACACATGGTACGAGTTTCTATTTAATTGATCAAAATGGTAAGATAATTAAATCATATAGTGGTCAAGATGCAGGGGATAAAAAGTTTCCTAAATCAGAAATAGTAGCAGATGTGAAGACTTTAGTTGAAGAAGGTCCAATTGAAGATTAACTATAATTAAGAAAACCACACATTTATCGAGACATTTCGATAAATGTGTGGTTTTTAATTGGTAATATGTAGAACTTATTTTTCACGTAATGCATCGCGAATTTCTGTAAGTAATACAGTTTGCTCGTCAATTTCTTCTTCCTCTTCACCTTTTTTCATTACAGTATTTGCAATTTTGATAAAGATGAATAAAGCGAAAGCAACTATTATGAAGTCTATAATTGATTGTATGAATAAACCATACTTAATTCCCATAAGAGACCATTTTTCAGCAAAGTCTACTTCTCCGAAAATTAAACCAATAAGTGGCATAATGACGTTTTCTACTAATGACGTAACAATTTTGTTAAAGGCAGCACCAATAACAACGGCGATTGCTAAATCTAGAACGTTACCTTGCAAAGCAAAGTCTTTAAATTCCTTTAATAATGACATATTAAACACCTCCTCATCGACATTATCATACATTAAACTGTAAAAAATTGAAATAGTCAATTTGATTTTAAGTGTAATATTTGTTAAAGTGATGAATGTTGCTGTTTTCTAAATATTAATTTATTTAAATTAAATGGATTACAAACAGTTAAAACGGGAATACATAATTACGAGTTTGTAAATTCGAAAGGAGAATTTTAATGTCAAATGTTCCAACACACCCAAATGGTAAAAAAGTTTCTAATGTATTTACTATTAGTGCAATTGTTGTAGCAATTATTGTTGCACTCGGTGCTATATTTCCAACTCAATTTGGAAGTATTACAGCGGACATAAGTGCATGGATATCTAAATATTTCGGTTGGTATTACATGATTATTACTATCGGAATGGTATTTTTCTGTGTATTTATTATCTTTAGCCCTATCGGTAAACTAAAACTAGGGAAACCTCATGACAAACCAGAATTTAACACAATTTCATGGTTTGCAATGTTATTTAGTGCTGGTATGGGTATAGGACTAGTGTTCTATGGTGCAGCAGAACCTATGTCTCACTTTGTTTCACCACCAAATGCAGATCCAGAAACAAAAGCTGCAATGACTGAATCAATGAGATCTACGTTCTTACATTGGGGTTTTCATGCATGGGCAATTTATGGAGTAGTAGCTTTAGCATTAGCATACTCTCAATTTAGAAAAGGTGAACCAGGTTTATTATCAAAAACATTAAGACCTATTTTAGGTAATAAAGTTGATGGACCTATAGGAGTAATCATTGATGTGTTATCAGTATTTGCAACAGTAGTTGGGGTTGCAGTTTCACTAGGTATGGGTGCTTTACAGATCAATGGTGGCTTAGAATATTTATTTGGAGTTCCAAATAATATTGTCATTCAAGGTATTATTATTGTCATCGTTACAATTTTATTCTTAATGAGTGCATGGAGTGGTTTGAGTAAAGGTATTCAATATTTAAGTAACTTAAATATTGTATTAGCGTCATTATTATTAATCGTTACATTAATAATTGGACCTACAATACTTATATTAAATATGTTTACTTCTTCAACAGGTGCATTATTAGATACATTCTTATTCAACAGTTTCGATGTAGCACCACTTAATCCTCAAAAAGGTGAATGGTTAAATACATGGACTTTATATTATTGGGGTTGGTGGATGAGTTGGAGTCCATTCGTAGGTATATTCATAGCGCGCGTTTCTAAAGGACGTTCTATTCGTGAATTTATCTCAGGTGTTATGCTTGTTCCAACGATTATTAGCTTTATCTGGTTTAGTGTATTTGGCGTTACAGGTATTGAAGTAGGTAAGTCAACACCAAAAGTATTCGAAATGACGACAGAGACGCAACTCTTTGGTGTATTCAATGAATTACCAATGGGTGCAATCTTATCAGTTATAGCATTAGCTTTAATCTGTACGTTCTTTATAACTTCTGCCGATTCAGCTACATTCGTATTAGGTATGCAAACAACATACGGATCACTAGAACCATCTGGAACAGTGAAAATCGTATGGGGTATTGCTCAATCATTAATCGCATTTATCTTATTACTTTCTGGTGGAGATACAGGATTAGGTGCTTTACAATCCGCCGCGATTATATCGGCATTCCCATTCAGTTTCATAATAATAATGATGATCGTTGCGTTTTATAAAGATGCTAACCAAGAAAGAAAATATCTTGGATTATCTATCACGCCTAACAAACATCGTATGAAAGAATATGTAGAAAAATCTAAACGTGAGTATGAACAAGAATTAAAAGAACAAAGACGTTTAGAAAGAGAAATGGAAGATTAAGTTATACACTTCTCATATAACGTAAAAGAAAAGCTTCAAAGTCAGTATTATGACTTTGAAGCTTTTTTATATGTTTAATGAAATCGATTACTTATATTCAACTATAGTTGATAATCATTATCATTTAATAACTAATTATTATGTATAATTAAATATACATAAGTAAAACTTATAGTTCCATATCATAAACTTGAATGATAAATATACTTATTTTTAAGTGTAATGTATTGTTTTACTAAAGTATTGATTATACAATTGTATATGAAGCATTAACTTGCACAATTTTAAAGGGGGAACAAAAATGAGCTCAAGTTTAAAAGAACAATCTAAAAAGTCTTTTGAATTGAACGGTAAAACTTACACGTTTTATAGCTTGAATACGTTAGACGAATTAGGATTATCTAATGTTGATAAATTACCATATTCTATCCGCGTATTATTAGAATCAGTATTAAGACAATTTGACGGACGTGTAATAAAAGAAGAACACATCATGAATTTAGCTAAATGGGGTAAATCTAACGATGAAAATGCAGAAGTACCATTTAAACCATCACGTGTTATTTTACAAGATTTCACAGGTGTACCTGCAGTAGTAGATTTAGCTTCATTACGTAAAGCGATGGATGATGTTGGCGGAGACGTTTCTAAAATTAACCCTGAAGTTCCTGTTGATTTAGTAATTGACCACTCTGTACAAGTTGATAGTTACGCTTTACCTAATTCATTAGAAATGAATATGAAATTAGAGTTTGAACGTAATATTGAACGTTATCAGTTTTTAAACTGGGCAACGAAGTCATTTGACAACTACCGTGCTGTTCCACCAGCTACAGGTATTGTTCATCAAGTTAACTTAGAGTATTTAGCAAATGTTGTACATGTAAGAGAAGAAAATAATGAACTTGTAACATATCCTGATACTTTAGTAGGTACTGACTCTCATACTACTATGATTAATGGTATTGGCGTACTTGGCTGGGGTGTTGGTGGTATTGAGGCCGAAGCTGGTATGTTAGGACAACCTTCATACTTCCCAGTTCCAGAAGTAATTGGTGTTAAATTAACTAACGAATTGCCTCAAGGTACAACAGCTACTGACTTAGCTTTACGTGTTACTGAAGAATTACGTAAAAAAGGCGTAGTAGGTAAATTTGTAGAATTCTTTGGTCCTGGTGTTGAAAAATTACCTTTAGCAGACAGAGCAACAATTGCTAACATGGCGCCTGAATATGGTGCAACATGTGGTTTCTTCCCAGTAGACGAAGAATCATTAAGTTATTTACGTTTAACTGGTCGTACTGAAGAACAAGTACAAGTTGTAGAAAAATATTTAAAAGAAAATAATATGTTCTTCAAAGCTGAAAAAGTAGAACCAACATATACTGATGTTGTGAATTTAGACTTATCTACTGTAGAAGCTTCATTATCAGGACCTAAACGTCCACAAGATTTAATCAAATTAAGCAATATGAAAGAATCCTTCGTAGATTCAGTTACTGCTCCAGCAGGTAACCAAGGTCACGGATTTGATAAATCAGAATTCGACAAAACTGTAGACATCGAATTAGCAGATGGTAAGAAGACTTCTATGACTACTGGTGATATTGCTATTGCAGCTATTACATCATGTACGAATACTTCAAACCCATATGTTATGTTAGGTGCAGGTTTAGTAGCTAAAAAAGCAATTGATAAAGGATTAAAAGTGCCTGATTACGTTAAAACATCATTAGCACCTGGTTCAAAAGTTGTAACTGGTTATTTAAGAGATGCTGGTTTACAACAATATTTAGATGAACTTGGTTTTAACCTTGTAGGTTATGGCTGTACGACTTGTATTGGTAACTCAGGTCCTTTATTGCCAGAAATTGAAAAAGCAATTGCTGATGAAGATTTACTTGTTACTTCTGTATTATCTGGTAACCGTAACTTTGAAGGTCGTATTCATCCTTTAGTTAAAGCAAACTACTTAGCTTCACCACAATTAGTAGTAGCATATGCATTAGCTGGAACAGTAAATATTGACTTACAAAAAGATCCATTAGGTAAAGATAAAAATGGCGAAGATGTCTACTTAAAAGATATTTGGCCATCAATTGAAGAAGTTAAAGATACAGTTCTTTCTGTAGTTACACCTGAATTATTTAGAGAAGAATACAAATCAGTATTTGAATCAAATGAAGTTTGGAATCAAATTGAAACAACAGATCAACCATTATATGACTTTGATCCAACTTCAACTTATATCCAAAACCCAACATTCTTTGAAGGTTTATCTAAAGTACCAGAAGATATTCAACCTTTAAGTGATTTACGAGTAATGGGTAAATTTGGAGATTCAGTAACAACAGACCATATTTCTCCTGCCGGTGCGATTGGTAAAGATACACCAGCTGGTAAGTACTTACAAGATCATGACGTTGCGATAAGAGACTTTAACTCATATGGTTCTCGTCGTGGTAACCATGAAGTAATGATGAGAGGTACGTTTGCTAATATTCGTATCAAAAACCAATTAGCTCCAGGTACTGAAGGTGGATATACAACTTATTGGCCAACAGAAGAAGTTATGCCTATCTTTGATGCTTCAATGAAATATCAAGAAAATGGCGTTGGCTTATGTGTATTTGCTGGTAATGACTATGGTATGGGATCTTCTCGTGACTGGGCAGCTAAAGGTACTAATCTTTTAGGTGTTAAAACAGTAATCGCACAAAGTTACGAACGTATTCACCGTTCAAATCTAGTTATGATGGGTGTATTACCTTTACAATTTAAAAAAGGTGAATCAGCAGATAGCTTAGGTTTAACAGGTAGAGAATCAGTATCAGTAGATATTCATGAAGGTGTTAAACCTCGTGATATTCTGAAAGTTACTGCAACTAGTGAAGATGGTAAAGTAACTGAATTCGAAGCTTTAGCAAGATTCGATTCAGAAGTTGAAATTGATTACTATAGACACGGTGGCATTTTACAAATGGTATTAAGAAACAAATTAGCTTAATAATTTCAAACAACTGCCTATTTATTTAGGTAGTTGTTTTTCTATTTGTGTTATGATTAGGTTAAGGAATTTAGAAAGAGGGATAGAAGTATGATTTATAGTGAAACACCAATAGATGTAAGATATGCAGAAACAGATAAAATGGGTGTTGTATACCATGCCAATTATGCAATATGGTTTGAAGTTGCAAGAACAGACTATATTTATAAAGCTGGTTTTAGTTATGCAGATATGGAAAAGGCAGGTATTATTTCACCTGTAGTAGACTTGAATATTAAGTATAAACAATCAATAACTTATCCTGAAAAAGTTATTATTAAAACTTGGATTTCACATTATTCACCAATCAGATCCATATATTCTTATGAGATTTTAAATGAGAATAGAGAAGTTGTTTCTACTGGGTCAACAACACATGTTTGCTTGAAAAAAGGATCAAATAGACCGATTAGATTAGATAAAAGTTTTCCTGAGTGGCATGAAGCGTATATGAAAATTCATGAAGAAACTGAAAAAGGTATTGATCGTAAGTTATAAAAATAAGCAGATGTGTTTCGCTTGATTAACGAAATACATCTGCTTTTTATAGTTTATCTTGAAGTTTTAACTTCATATTTAATTTCTCCATTATCGTTTATATCAATTACTAAATCGTTACCTTCAAAGTACCATAAATCTTTTTCATCAATAAAAAACGGAATGTCATTTTTAACATCTTTAAAGCCTATTTCTGAAGAACTTAAAGGTTCTACAGTAAAAGCTGGTGAGAAGCCTTGTTTTAATTGAAATTCACCGCCATAGCGAACGAAAAATCTTAATGCTTGATTGTCACCGAATTCTAATTCATCTTTAAACCATTCGATTGCTTTATCAGTAATTTCTAAATTCATAGTGCATTCTCCTTTACATCCATTTGATTTTTGGTTCATTTCCTTTGAATATTCTTACGATATTAGATTGATGTCTAACGAGTAGAATAATCATGATGACAACTGATACGATGAAGAAAGTTAAGTCACCTATGAATATTGCGCCAATTACACAACATACACTTGCTAAGATACTAGATAATGATACATATTTTGTTAAATATAAAATTATAAAGAATATAAATGCTAGTGTTATGAGTAATAATGGGTGCACAGCAAGAATGACGCCAGCACTTGTGGCAACAGCCTTACCTCCTTTGAATTTCAAGAAGATAGGAAATACATGACCGATAACTGCACAAATACCTATGAATATACTAGGAATATCTACATTAAACCATAATGGAAAGAAAACTACAATGAAACCTTTGAATATGTCTAAAAACATAACAAGAAATCCAGCTTTTTTCCCTAATACTCTAAATGTATTTGTGGCACCTAAATTGCCACTTCCAAATTGTCGAATATCTTTTTTATAAAATAATTTACCTAACACGAGGCCACTTGGGAAACATCCAACTAAGTAGCTAAGTATAATAACAACAAATGTCATTATTGAAACACTCCTTTGATAGCAGGTACTAATAGTTTACCATAACTGATTATCGGTTACTATTTAAAAATATGCTAATGTGGTCATAATGTAAAGTGAAATTGTACCACTATTTGGGATAGGGCTTGCATTTTCTAGGGATTTATAACAAAATAACTAATGTATAGTAAAAGAAACGAACGTACGTTTGTAGGAGGAGAAATATTGAATAAACAAGCAAAAGTTCAATATGGTGAAGATTCAATACAAGTACTTGAAGGGTTAGAAGCAGTTAGAAAAAGACCCGGAATGTATATTGGTTCAACAGATGTTCGAGGACTTCACCATTTAGTATATGAAATAGTAGATAACTCTGTTGATGAAATTTTAAATGGATTTGGAACTGAAATAGAAGTGACAATTCATAAAGATAATAGTATATCTGTGTCGGATAATGGTAGAGGTATGCCAACAGGATTACATAAGACTGGTAAACCAACTCCAGAAGTTATTTTTACAGTACTCCATGCTGGGGGTAAATTTGGCCAAGGTGGATATAAAACATCTGGTGGTTTACACGGTGTAGGTGCATCAGTAGTTAATGCTTTAAGTGAATGGTTGGAAGTAACGATATATAGAGAAGGTTATATTTATAAGCAAACATTTAAAGACGGTGGGATACCAGTTACAACATTAGAGAAAAAGGGGAAAACACGTAAAACTGGTACAACTGTTCATTTTAAACCGGATTCTAAAATCTTTAAGACTTCTACACATTATAATTTTGATACGCTATGCGAGAGATTACAGGAGTCTGCATTCTTGTTGAAAGCATTGAAAATTAAAATAAGTGATTTAAGAGGCGATGAGCCAAGAGAAATTTCATACCATTATGAAGATGGTATTAAAGAATTTGTTAAATATTTGAATGAAGGTAAAGATGTACTTCATGATGTAGCAATGTTTAGTGGTGAATCTAATCAAATAGAAGTAGATATTAGCTTTCAATTCAATGATCAATATTCTGAAACGATTTTGAGCTTTGTTAATAATGTACGTACTAAAGATGGTGGTACACATGAAACAGCATTAAAAACAGCTTTTACAAGAGTATTTAATGAATATGCTCGTAAAATTGGCGAACTTAAACAAAAAGATAAAAACTTAGACGGTAGTGATATTCGTGAAGGTTTAACTGCTATCATATCAGTTAGGATTCCTGAAGATTTATTACAATTTGAAGGACAAACTAAATCTAAGTTAGGTACTACTGAAGCCCGTGCTGCTGTGGACTCAGTAATGTCAGATCAACTTCCTTTCTATTTAGAAGAAAAAGGGCAACTATCAAAATCATTGCTTAAAAAAGCTGTTAAAGCTTCTCAAGCACGTGAAGCAGCTCGAAAAGCACGTGAAGAGGCAAGAAACGGAAAGAAAAATAAACGGAAAGAAACATTGTTGTCTGGTAAATTAACACCAGCTCAAAGTAAAAACACTGAAAAAAATGAACTTTATCTTGTTGAGGGTGATTCAGCAGGTGGTTCAGCTAAATTAGGTAGAGATCGTAAATTCCAAGCAATTTTACCTTTAAGAGGTAAAGTAATTAATACTGAAAAAGCTAAATTAGATGACATTTTTAAAAATGAAGAAATTAACACGATTATTCATACTATCGGAGCAGGAGTCGGCGCTGATTTCAGTATTGAAGACAGTAATTATAATAAAGTAATTATAATGACCGATGCAGATACTGATGGAGCCCATATTCAAGTGTTATTACTTACATTCTTCTTTAAATATATGAGACCGTTATTAGAAGCTGGAAAAGTCTATATCGCATTACCTCCTTTATATAAATTAGAAAAAGGTAAAGGGAAAAGTAAGCAGATTGAGTACGCTTGGACAGACGAGGATTTAGAAGTATTAATGAAAAAAATTGGTAAAGGATTCACTTTACAACGTTATAAAGGTTTAGGTGAAATGAATGCCGATCAATTATGGGAGACTACAATGGACCCAGAAACGAGAACATTAATAAGAGTGAGTATTGATGATGAAGTTCGCTCACAACGTAGAGTTACAACATTAATGGGTGATAAAGTAGAACCACGTAGAGAATGGATTGAAAGACATGTTCAATTTGGTATGCAAGAAGACCAAAGTATACTTGAAAGTGATGATATTCAAGTATTAGATGACGAGGTAGAATCAATTGAGGGGGAAGTTAATTAATGGTTGAACAAATTCAAAACCTTCCTTTAGAAGATGTTATAGGTGATAGATTTGGTAGATACAGTAAATATATTATCCAAGACCGTGCACTTCCAGATGTACGTGACGGTTTAAAACCTGTACAACGTAGAATTTTATTTGCAATGTATAAAGACGGCAATACATTTGAAAGAAACTTTAGAAAAAGTGCTAAAACTGTTGGTAATGTTATTGGTAATTATCATCCACATGGTGATACTTCTGTTTATGAAGCAATGGTTCGTATGAGCCAAGATTGGAAATTAAGACATGTTCTAATAGAAATGCACGGTAACAACGGTAGTATTGATAATGATCCTCCAGCAGCAATGCGTTATACAGAAGCAAAATTAAGTAAGTTGGCTGAAGTTCTTTTACAAGATATAGATAAAGAAACAGTAGATCATATACAAAACTTTGATGATACTGCAATGGAGCCAATGGTGTTACCAGCTAGATACCCTAACTTATTAGTAAATGGTTCAACTGGTATCTCAGCCGGGTATGCAACGGATATTCCACCACATAATTTAGGTGAAGTAATAGATGCAACATTGAAATTAATTGATAAACCTAGTACAACAATAGATGAATTAATAGAACATATTAAAGGTCCAGATTTCCCAACAGGTGGTATTATACAAGGATTAGACGGTATAAAAAAAGCCTATAAAACAGGTAAAGGTAAAATAGTAGTTCGTAGTAAAGTTGAAATTGAAACGATTAGAGGTGGACGTGAACAAATTATTGTCACTGAAGTACCTTTTGAAGTAAACAAAGGAACACTTGTTAAGAAAATAGATGAGCTACGAGCAGATAAGAAAATTGAAGGTATAGTTGAAGTTCGAGATGAAACAGACAGAAACGGTTTAAGGATAGCAATTGAACTTAAGAAAGATGTAAACAGTGAAGGTGTATTAAATTACTTATATAAAAATACTGATTTACAAGTTCTATATCATTTCAATATGGTAGCTATTAATAAGAGACGTCCAGAATTACTAGGATTAAAACAAATACTAGAAAGTTATGTAGAACACCAAAAAGAAGTTGTGACTAAACGTTCACAATATGAATTATCACAAGCTGAAAAGAGAATGCATATTGTAGAAGGTTTGATTAAAGCATTATCTATTCTAGACGAAGTAATAGAAACAATTAGGGCATCAAAAAATAAACGTGACGCTAAAGAAAATTTAATAGAAAAATATGATTTTACTGAAGAACAAGCTGAAGCAATCGTAATGCTACAATTATATAGACTTACAAACACAGATATAGTTTCACTTGAAAACGAATTTGATGATTTACAGAAGACTATAGAGAGACTTAATGATATTCTTCAAAATGAAAAAACACTATTAAAAGTTATTAAAAATGAATTAAGAGCTGTTCGCAAAGAATTTGCTAATGATCGTTTAACTGTAATCGAAGAAAAAATTTCAGAAATTAAAATCGAAAAAGAAATACTCGTTCCTAGCGAAGAAACAATTGTTTCAGTAACACATGATGGTTATATTAAACGTACATCTAACAGAAGTTATATTGCTAGTGGAGTTGAAGAAGTGGGTCTTAAAGATGGAGACTACTTATTAATGCACGAAAAGATGAATACTCAAGATACTTTAATTGTATTCACATCTCAAGGTAATTATTTATTTATACCTGTACATGAAATTGTTGACTTAAAATGGAAAGATTTAGGTAAACATATATCACAAATGATTCCTATAAGTGATGATGAGAGAGTAATTTCTGTTTATAAAGAAACAGATTTCAAACAGGATTCTAATTATATTATTGCTACTAAAAACGGTATGATTAAGAAATCAACAAATGATAAATTTAAAGCTTCAAGAATTACGAGACCTTTAGTTGCAATTAAGCTTAAAGGGGACGATGAGGTCGTATCTGTATTGAAAATTACTGAAGATGAACTTATTACAGTTATAACAGAAAAAGGAATGAGTTTAACTTATGATACTGACGAATTGTCTGATATTGGATTAAAAGCAGCAGGCGTTAAATCTATAAATTTAAAAGAAAATGATAATGTTGTTATGACAGATACATTACCAGATAATCAATCGGTATTAATCATTACGAATCGTGGTTCAGTGAAAAGAATGAAAGCTGATCAATTTGTACCAGCCAAAAGAGCCCAACGTGGTTTAATGATATTAAAAGAATTAAAATCTAAATCACATTCAATTATCAATGCACTGACAAGTTCAGAAGATGAATCATGTGTCATTTTATCAGAAAAAGATCGTGTGAAAGTTAATATGAAAGATTTTAACTATAGTGAAAGATATACAAACGGTAGATTTATTGTTGATGAAAATGATTTTGGACAAGTCATTGGTGCTTATTTTGAAGAAAAAGCAATCGAATAAAAATATATAGTCATAATTAATCGCACATGGTAAAATCATGATAGCGATTTATTATGATTATATTAATTAGAATTGAGGGATTTCTTTGAAGAATTTTGATAGTTATATCCCAAGTTGGTTTCATGACTTTGTGCAATGGGGTAATGATTTAATTTGGACTCAAAACTTGATTTTCTTACTCTTACTAGCTGGTGTCTTCTTTACAATAAGTTCTAAAGTTGTACAACTAAGATGGTTACCAGAAATGTTTAGAGTGATTTTTGAAAAACCCGAAACACTAGAAGATGGAAGAAAAGGTATTTCTTCTTTCCAAGCTTTCGCGATTAGTGCAGCCTCACGAGTTGGTACTGGTAACATTGCTGGTGTTGCTACAGCAATAGTTTTAGGTGGCCCTGGAGCAGTATTTTGGATGTGGGTCATTGCTTTTATTGGTGCAGCAAGTGCATTCTTTGAAGCAACATTAGCTCAAGTATATAAAGTTAAAGATAAAGAAGGCGGCTATAGAGGTGGACCAGCCTATTACATAGAACATGGATTAGGACAAAAATGGTTAGGTGTTTTATTCGCAGTACTAATCACAGTCACTTTTGCATTTGTATTCAATACAGTTCAATCTAATACTATAGCAGCATCTTTAAACGAACAATATGAATTTTCTAACGTCATTACTGGTATTATTTTGGCTGTCATTACAGCATTAGTAATATTTGGCGGTGTTAGAAGTATCGCTACTGTATCTTCATTTATTGTTCCAATTATGGCAATTGGGTACATCATATTAGTTGGTTATATTTTAGTAATAAATATAGATCAAGTTTGGCCAATGATACAAAATATCGTTAAAAGTGCATTCGGTCTTCATCCAGCATTCGGTGGAGCTATGGGCTTTGCTATTATGCAAGGTATTAAACGTGGTTTATTCTCAAATGAAGCAGGTATGGGTTCTGCGGCAAACGCAGCAGCAACAGCAGCAGTAAGTCATCCTGTTAAACAAGGTTTAATCCAATCATTAGGTGTATTTTTCGATACTATGGTTATTTGTACAGCAACAGCTATAATGTTGTTACTATACACAGACTTACAATTTGGTCCAGATGCAGAACAAGGTGTAGCAGTAACTCAACAAGCACTTACAACTCATGTAGGTGAATTTGGTGGTATATTCCTTACAATAGCAGTATTTATGTTTGCATTTTCTTCAATAATAGGTAACTACTATTACGGTCAATCAAACATTGAATATTTAACTAAAAATAAAATCATCATGTTTATTTTTAGAATATTAGTTGTAGGAATGGTGTTTGTAGGATCAGTTATTCAAGTTCAAACAGTTTGGGATACAGCTGATTTATTTATGGGATTAATGGCAATTATTAATATAGTTGCATTATTCGGACTTGCTACAGTTGTGTTTGAAGTTGCAAAAGACTATAGAGCACAAAGAAAACGCAAATTAAATCCTGTATTTAAAATTGAAAATTTAAGTGCAAACTTTAGTAATATTGAAGCATGGGGAGATAATCCTTACAAAAAAGAAACAAAAAAAGATAAAAAAGTAAGAAAGCAAGAAACATCAGATATTGATACAAAGTATGAAGAACCTAAAGAAAATACTTTTGAAAATATTGATGATGACTATGATAATAAAGATAAATAACAATAATAAAAAGCACAATTCAAAATGAATTGTGCTTTCAGAGTGTCGACAAAGTCTTAGACTTTGCCGGCATTTTTTTATGCGCATGCTTTCCGCGGGCATGTTCTCAGCCTGTAGTCTTCGAATCATGCTTTTCCCGCAGGAGTCAGCGCAAAAAAATACCAAATATTAACAAAATATTTTATAATATAGATGAAATTTTATTTAGGAGTTGATTCTATGTTAAATAAATCTACTGATAAGCGCGACCAATATGAAATGATTGCTGTTTCTGAATTGGTACCTAAAAATCATTTATTAAGAAAAGTTGATAAAGTATTAGATTTAAACTTCGTTTATGAACTTGTAGAAAATAAATACTGTTTAGATAACGGGCGTCCTTCTATTGATCCCGTAATATTAGTCAAGATATTACTTATTCAAAGATTATTTGGCATAAAATCAATGAGACAGACTATCAAAGAAATTGAGACAAATGTAGCTTACCGTTGGTATTTAGGGTTCAGCTTTCTTGATAAAGTACCACACTATGGTACTTTCAGTAAAAATTATACAAGACGATTCCATGATACTGACTTGTTCGAACAAATATTCGAGAGAATATTAGAAATTGCGATTAAGAACAATTTAATTGACCACTCAACATTATTCATTGATTCAACGCATATAAAAGCTAATGCAAATAAAAATAAATATATTAATCACGTTGTAAAGAAGGATACATTACATTTCCAAGAAGAACTTAATAATGAAATCAATCAACAAAGGTTATCACAAGGAAAAAAGCCTTTGAAAAATAAGAAAAAGTAGGAATTTAAAAACAAGAAAGTCAGTACTACAGATCCAGATGCTGGCTATTATGTTAAAGGTGAAAGAGAGAAACAATTTGCGTATAGCATACATAGTTGTGTAGATAGAAATGGTTTTATAATTGATCACCATGTGACACCAGGAAATGTTCATGATAGTACACAGTTGAAACCTATGGTTGAAAGATTAGAAGAAAAAAATATGTTACCTATCACTTTAGCGGTAGATTCCGGATACAAAACACCATTCAACGCTCATTATTTACTTGAAAAATCAATTGTACCTGCAATGCCATATACAAGACCAAAAGGAAAACCAGGAATATTTAAGTCTAAAGAATTTATTTATGATGAATATTACGACAGTTATATCTGCCCTAATGATGAATTACTTACTTTTAAAAGAACTATGCCAACAGGTCATAGATTATACAAATCAAATCCGATTAAATGTAAATCATGTCCGCTATTAAATAAATGTACAGAGAACAAAAACTATACTAGAAAAATTCGTAGACATGTTTGGCAAGATGATTTAGATATAATCGAAGATTTAAGGTTTGTAGATACAATTAAAAAAGCATATAAACTAAGAAGTCAAACTGTAGAAAGAAGATTTGGCGATGCAAAAGAACAACATGGTATGAGATGGACTAGATATAGAGGTATTAAAAAAGTTTCCATGGACACCACGCTTATTTGTGCTGCCATGAATCTCAAAAAAATGGCAATGTGGCTTGTAAAAGAGCCACAAACAGCCTAGTTTAAACGCAGTTTAAGCTTAAATTTAATAAAACATACTTATAAAAACAAAAAACAAACTGAACTTATAAATTTAAGTTCAGTTTGTCCACAGTCTGAAAGCACAATTCATTTTGAATTGTGCTTTTTATTATTTGAAAAGGTTAGTTAAAGAATTAAAGATATCTTTAATTGCATTTACTATTTTATCCCAGAAGCCTTCATCTTGTAATTTATCTTTGATATTATTACCTAGATCTTCTGCATTTTTTTTTGCATTTTTAAAATCATCTGATTTAACTAGATCATTAACATAATCTTTTGAGTTATTGATAAAGTCTTTTGCATTTTCACCACTAAAGACACCATCTTGTTGCGCTTTATCAATGACGTTTACTATCATGTTTATTTGATTGTCACTAATAATATTAGTTAAACCATTGTCTTCAATTTTTTGATTTACGATATTTGTAATTTCATTTACTGTAACATTCCCTGATTTTTCTGCTACAGCTTGTTTAGATTCTGCAATCGTCTTATTTAATTGTGATTGTGAAAAACCTTCTTGATTGCTATTTTCATCAGATATTTGATTAATAGTAGATAATTCTTCTTGAGCAACTTGAGTTCTGCTTGAATCGACTGATTCTCCTTGTGCTTCAAAGGCTTTGTAAACACCTGCTAGAGCACTCTCACCTGTTACATCTTCACTTGAAGCGATTGTAACGTCAGCATCCTTGATACCAGCAGTCATTAAAGCATTTTTATAAGTATCTTCTGTGACTTTTGTGATTTTTCCTTGATCTTGATTTATGTTTAAGTTTAGTCCACTACCTTTTGATGTTTTAGTAATTCGGATACTTGATTTTAAAACATCATTCGATGATTGCATATTTAAATACTTATTTAAATCATCAGCATTAACGTAAGTTGTTTTATCACTGTTTTTAGAACCTAATAAGTTTGATGTTGTATCTTTAGCAGATGGATTATTTTCTAAAGCTGCTCCATAAACAGTAACCGCATTATCCCATGCTTCCTCAGTTACAGCTTGAGCTTGGTGTTTCGGATATAAAATTGTTGAAAGTAGTAAAACAGATAAAATACTTAATATATATAGTTTCATGTTCTTCATATGTTTGCACATCCTCAATGTTATTGATATTAAAAATATCTATCATTATATTATCATCAATTGTATAATATGTAATAGGTCTTCAGAATGAGGTTTGAGATATGGGAAAATACATTATAGAAAAAACGTTAAATAATAATGTGTTAGTTGCTAACTATTATGATAATGAAGTCATATTAGTAGGTAAGGGGATTAGTTTTGGTAAAAAACAAGGTGAAGAAATTAATACAGATTTAATAGAGAAAGTTTATTTGCTTGAATCTGAAAATGATAAAAATAAATACAAGCAATTATTAGATGGCACAAATGAACAAATCTTTAATATTGTATTAGAAGTAGTAAATGGTATTGATAAACAATTAGGTGGAAGTGTAAGTGAAAAAACTTTAATTTCATTAACAGATCATATCATATTTGCAATCAAACGTATTAAAGAAGGTATACATGTTCATAATCCATTTTTAAAAGAAACAGAACTTCTTTATCCAAGGGAATATCAAATAGCAGAAAAAGCTGTTAAAACGTTGAATGAAAAATTAAATTTGCAATTTATTGAATCAGAAGCTGGCTTCATAGCTTTACATATTCATTCAGCAGAAGTTAATCATTCAATACATGATATTCACAATATAAAAGAAATTATTCAGAAAGCTATAATTATAATAGAAGAAGGCCTTGAAGTTAATGTTAATAAAAATAGTATTAATTATAGCCGGTTTGTAAGGCATCTTCACTTTGCGATACAAAGAGTTTTAGCCGATGAAAGAATACCAGATGCAACTAATATCGAAATGCTATTGAAAGCGCAATATCCAATGTGCTATAATATATCCGTAAAGATAGTGAAGATGATGCAAACACAGTTAAAGAAACCAGTTTATCAATCTGAATTGGCATATTTAACAATGCACATTCAACACTTTAATAATAACTTATAAATTGCGTGTTACTGATACGATCAGGCATGAGCAAATAAACTTTACCAATATGGTAAGTTTCTTTGCTCATGCCTTTTTTCATGCCGTAATTTATAAAGTTAAACAAATAGGAGGGTATTAAATATGTTTAAGAAATTCTTTGGTCAATTGCAACGTATTGGTAAAGCATTAATGTTACCAGTTGCGATTCTACCAGCAGCGGGTATTTTACTTGCATTCGGGAATGCAATACAGAATGAACAGTTCGTTGAAATTGCACCTTGGTTAAAAACTGATGCTATAGTTATGGTAGCTTCAGTAATGGAGTCATCCGGTCAAATTATTTTTGATAATTTACCATTACTATTCGCACTCGGTACCGCATTAGGTTTAGCAGGAGGAGATGGCGTAGCAGCATTAGCAGCTCTTGTTGGTTATTTGATTATGAATACTACCATGGGTGTTGTAAAAGGTATCTCAATTGATGAAATCTATAGTTATGCTGAAGGTGCTAAAACTTTAGGGCAAACAGCTAAAGATCCTGCACATGCATTAGTATTAGGTATTCCGACACTTCAAACTGGTGTGTTCGGTGGTATTATAATGGGGGCACTTGCTGCATGGTGCTATAACAAATATTATAATATTAATTTACCACCTTTCTTAGGATTCTTTGCAGGTAAACGATTTGTACCAATTATTACATCAGTTGTTGCAATTGTGGCAGGTATTATTCTTTCATTTGCTTGGCCACCAATACAAGATGGATTAAATAATTTATCTACATTCTTATTGGATAAAAACTTAGCGTTAACTACATTTATCTTTGGTATTATTGAACGTGCTTTAATACCTTTCGGATTGCATCATATATTCTATTCACCATTCTGGTTTGAGTTCGGTAACTATGTTAACTCTGCTGGCGAGTTAGTACGTGGTGACCAAAGAATCTTTATGGCACAAGTTAAAGATGGTGTACCATTTACAGCTGGTGCATTTACAACTGGTAAATATCCATTTATGATGTTCGGTTTACCAGCAGCAGCTTATGCGATTTATCGTCAAGCTCGTCCAGAACGTAAAAAAGTTGTTGGTGGCTTAATGCTATCTGCAGGTTTAACATCATTCTTGACTGGTATTACAGAACCTTTAGAATTCTCATTCTTATTCGTGGCACCAGTACTTTATGGAATTCACGTAATTTTAGCAGGTACATCATTCTTAGTAATGCACTTGTTACATATTCAAATAGGTATGACATTCTCAGGTGGGTTTATAGACTATGTATTATACGGATTATTAAACTGGGATAGAACAAACGCGCTATTAGTTATTCCAGTAGGTATTATATATGCTCTTGTTTATTACTTCTTATTTACATTCGCTATCAAGAAATTTAATTTAAAAACACCTGGTAGAGAAGATAAAGAAACTGAAACACGTAATAGTTCAGTAGCAGAATTACCATTCGATGTTTTAGACGCAATGGGTGGTAAAGAAAACATCAAGCATTTAGATGCTTGTATTACGAGACTTCGTGTAGAAGTATTAAATAAATCAGAAGTTAACAAAAATGAATTAAAAAGTTTAGGTGCTTCTGGCGTACTTGAAGTAGGAAATAATATTCAAGCAATCTTTGGTCCTAAGTCAGATCAAATTAAACATGATATGGCACGTATTATTTCTGGAGAAATTTCTAAACCAACTGAAACAACTGTAACAGAAGATGGTGATGCAGAAAGTGCTGCAATTCTTGCTGAAGGTGGCGCTACAATCTATTCTCCAATTAAAGGTGAAGTGATTAATATTTCTGAAGTACCAGATAAAGTGTTCTCTGAAAAAATGATGGGTGATGGTATTGCAATTATGCCAGAAACTGGAGAAGTAGTTGCTCCATTTGATGGTAAATTGAAAATGACATTCCCTACAAAACATGCAATCGGCTTAGAATCTAATGAAGGTGTTGAATTATTAATTCACTTCGGATTAGAAACAGTTAAGCTTGAAGGTAAAGGTTTTGAAATTTTAGCAGAAGCTGATACTGACATTGTTAAGGGACAAGCTTTAATGAAAGTGGATTTAGACTTCATTAAAGAAAATGCAGATAGTACAGTTACTCCTATTGTTATTACAAACTTAAATGACTCAACTTTAGAAACATTAGTTACTGGTAAAGTTGAACAAGGCGATAAAATTTTAGTCGTTAAATAAGTTTAAATGAATTTTTAAAATGTGATTGGGATATAAGTCCTAACTCAAAATAAATAAGCATATCACGTAACTGATTTTTAAAGTTTACAGTGATGTGCTTATTTTTTATTAAATCTTACGATTTTGTACGTGCATTTGCCAGAGGGTATGGTTCGAGCCTGTAGTCTCTCACGCATACGATTCCCTCGGGCGTCAGCACTTACAAAATCATTAACAATATTTATTTTTACATAATATAATTATAATTATATTATGTAAACTATATTTGTAAGTTTTTAGTTTTTAAAGTAATACGATTAGGGTATAATGGATTATAAACTTTTAGAAGGAGGGCTTTTTTTGGAAAGAGAAACAAAATCCAATAATTCTCATAATAAAATCTCTAGATTTATGAAGTTTTTTGGCGGTAGAGATATATATTTTATTTTAGGATTATTGATCTTGATAGGTTTAACGATATTTATTTTTCAAAACGTATCGTTCATTTTTGAACCTTTAGTAACAATTACAACAACTTTAGTTGGCCCAATTATTGTTGCATTTGTTGCGTTTTATTTATTTAACCCAATTATTAATTTTATGGAAAAATTTAATATCTCAAGATTATGGGGTATTATCATTTTATTACTTGCTATTATAGGAGCGTTAACACTTGTTGTGACTTTATTGATTCCTGTAGTTCAAAATCAAGTTGAAAGTTTTTCGAAAAATTTACCATCATATGTACAAGAATTTAGTAATAGGATTCAAAAACTTTCTCAAAATTCTTTTGTAGCTGATTATTATGCTCAAGCTCAAACTTGGGTACAACAAAACTTTAGTGATATTCCTAAAAAAATATCTAACTCATTAGGAGATTTTGGTAATAAGTTTCAATCATTTGTATCTACGATTACACATGTAGTTGTGATCATTATTACATTCCCATTTGTCTTGTTCTTCTTACTTAAAGATGGTGGAAAATTTAGAAACTATTTTATTAGTATTATGCCACCAAAATTTAGAAAAGATACACATGATTTAATTGATAAAATGAATGTACAAGTAGGTTCATATATTCAAGGTCAAATGATAGTTGCATTCTGTATTGGTGTATTATTATTTATTGGTTATTCAATCATTGGTCTGGAATATGCTTTAACACTTGCAAGTATTGCTGCTGTTACGAGCGTAGTACCTTATTTAGGACCAATGATTGCCATAAGTCCTGCAATTGTATTAGCAGCTATTGATTCACCATTTATGCTGTTAAAGCTTGCTATAGTATGGGCAGCTGTACAATTTTTAGAAGGTCACTTTATTTCACCAAATATTATGGGTAAAACAATGCAAATTCATCCATTAACAATTATTTTTGTATTATTATGTGCAGGTAATTTAGCAGGAGTATTAGGTGTAATCCTTGGTATTCCAGCATATGCAATTATTAAAGTAGCTGTATCACATGTATTTACATTATTTAAACGTAGATATAATAAATATTATCAAAACGATTCAGGTCCATACGAATTTAATGATGATGAAGTTTTACCTGATAGAGAACAATAAAATTCAAATTAATTTTAAAACTGCCTACAAAGTACAGCTTTGAGGCAGTTTTTTTATTTATTAATTTTTATTTTAATTAATGCTTAACGATGAATGAATTCTATTTTATGTCATTATATGGTATTATTTGGGAGAATAAAGTAAGAGAAGGTTGATATATGAATATATTAAAACGTAAAAAAATTTTTTCATTAGTAAAGCTTTTGTTTATTTGTACGATATTATGTGTCGTTATCTATGTTTTACATAATGAAATTGGAAAAATAGACTTTAAAAAAACAATAGTATTATTTAGAGAAATGAATACAGCATATTTTGTAGGCATTATATTGTTAGGCGTACTTTCAGTCTCAGTATTATCCTTATATGACATCATGCTAAAGCAATCATTAAAAATTAGTTTGCCTATACACAAAATTTTATCTATAAGCTACATTATTAACACATTTAATAGCATATTAGGATTTGGTGGGTTAATTGGAGCTGGTTTAAGGATCTATTCTTATCGAAATGATGTAAATGATAAAAAAGAATTAATTAAAAGCGTTTCATTATTACTATTATCAATGCTTAGTGGGTTAAGCTTGCTATGTGTGTTAATTGTATTAGGTATTTTTAATGCTGATACTTTATTGGCAAATATATATTGGGCAAAAATTGTATTATATATAGGCAGTTTATTTTTACCATTGTTTATTATATTTTCTTTTTTAAAACCATCGATTAGAAGAGATAGATTTCTTGGGGTAAAGTTTACAATAGTATCAGCTTTAGAGTGGTTAGCTGCAAGTTTTCTATTATTTATTATTTTAAAAGCACTTCATATAAATATTGATTATGCTCATTTAGTTGGAATATTTGTAATTGCAGCATTATCTGGATTAATTAGTATGATACCAGGTGGATTTGGTGCTTTTGACTTAGTTATTTTACTCGGTATTAAATCACTAGGCGTGCCAGAAGAACAAGTATTACTAGCATTGCTGTTGTATAGAGTAGCTTACTATTTCTTCCCATTTATAATTGCACTAGGGCTATCAACAATTGAGTTTGGAGGCATAGCTAAAAAATATATCGAAGAAAGTAAATTTTATACACCTGCTATGGATACAACATCGTTTATTAAATCTGTTCAAAGTGATTTTATGGCGAAAATCCCTTCATTATCATTAGGATTACTTTCAGGCATTACAGGTTTTGTATTATATTTTAATCATATACTAATATTGTATGATGCGATTTATTCTCATCATTTCATGTTTTATTCAATTATATTAGCGTTGCATACAGCATCAACACTAATGTTGCTTATATGTGCAAAAGGTGTGATGTCAGGAACTATGAGATCTACGTTAATGAGCATTATTTCTGTTATTGTCATGTTGATTGTATGTATATTATCAAATAGTACAATTATTGCATTTTTATGGTTAGCCATTTTGCTTGTATTGCTATTTATTGGGTATAAAAAAGCTATTGTCGTAAAGAAAAATATGACACCTATCAAAATTGTTTTAAGTGGTATCCTTATTTTTACTATGTTTATATTTAATCGAATCGTTTCGGTGAATTATTTAAATTTATATCCACATGAAGTTACTAAATTTGATAAATATGCAGTGTTTACGATGTTTTGGATTGTGCTTGCAATTTTATGTTTACTTGGTGTATGCATCACATTTATGCTTTCCAAAAAATATCAGAAATCTGTATCAACAAATTCAAGTTATGAAACAATAAACAATATAATCAATAATCATGAAGGATCATACGTAAGCCATTTAGCATTTACGGGAGATAAATCATTTTTTGTAAATAAAGATGAAGATGTATTTATTATGTATCGCTATACTATGAATGCAGTGATTGTACTTGGCGACCCAATAGGTAATAAAGATAAATTCAATGAAACATTAAATGACTTTTATGATCAAATGTATTTCTTAGGGTATGACATCATTTTCTATCAAGTACAAAGTAAATTATTATCTTTATATCATGATTATGGGAATGTCTTTTTCAAATTAGGAGAAGAAGCCTTGATAGATTTAAATGGTTTCAGTTTATCTGGAAAGAAAAAACGTGGAATGCGCGCAACTTATAATAAGCTGGAATCAGAAGGTTATCAATTTGAAATAATAAACACGCCATATTCCGAAGAAGATATTAAAATGTTACAAACAATTAGTGATAGTTGGTTAGGAGAAAAGAAAGAAATGAATTTCTCAGTCGGTGCATTTAATTTAGACTATTTAAATAAAGCACCGATTGCGGTAATTAGAAACGTAAGTAATGAAATTGTAGGATTTTGTACATTAATGTATACGAATTATAATCAATCTGTTTCTATAGATTTAATAAGATGGAATAAAGATATAGATATTTCTATGATGGATGCTATATATATTCATATGTTGCTGTGGGCAAAAGAAGAAGGATACAAACAGTTTAATATGGGAATGGCTACACTGTCGAATGTTGGACTCAATAAACATGCTTATTTAAGAGAGAAATTTGCTGCAAAAGTATTCGAGAATATGAACAGTTTATATAGCTTTCAAGGATTACGAAACTATAAACAAAAATACGCTCCAGATTGGGAACCAAGATATTTAGTTTATAGAAAATATAGTTCGTTATTATGGAATTTAGTTAGAGTGTCAT
This sequence comes from Mammaliicoccus fleurettii, assembly GCF_002018435.1. Classification (NCBI taxonomy): domain Bacteria; kingdom Bacillati; phylum Bacillota; class Bacilli; order Caryophanales; family Staphylococcaceae; genus Mammaliicoccus; species Mammaliicoccus fleurettii. Next base: position 271,908 of record NZ_MWJM01000001.1, read on the forward strand.
TAACGATAAACCACAAGTAAAAAAAGAGTCTGGACATGAATGTCTTAAAAAATTAAAAAGAGCAGAAATTCATTGTAAAAATGAAATTCTGCTCTTTTTTTATTATTTAATTAGCACGTGTTGTTTTAATTCTCTTATACCATAAATAAATCACATAAAGTGCAGCTATTGCCATAACAATAATAAACACTTTAGAGTACATGCCTACATAAAGTAAAATTTCATGCCAATGGCTTCCTAAAGTTTTACCTAACATTATAAGAAAAATGTTCCACATACCAGTTCCGATTGCTGTTAATAATATAAAGGCTGGTAAGTTCATTTTAGTAATTCCAGCTGGTAAAGATATTAATGTTCTGACGATTGGTATAAATCTGCCAATGAAGATTGCCCAATGTCCATATTTTTCTAACCATTTAATAGTTTTATCTAAATCTTGAGTTTTGATACCTATATATTTTCCACGTTTATCTACAAATTTATATAATCGTTCTTCACCTATAAAGGCTCCGATACTGTATAATACAAGTGCGCCAAGTACTGCTGCAATTACTGTAATTAAACATACGATGAAAATATTTAAATTTGATTGAGAAGTCATAAAACCTGCAAAAGTTAAGATGATTTCTGATGGGAAAGGGTGTATAACATACTCTAAAAATACTAGGATAAAGACACCAATATAGCCATATTGTGTCATAAATTCAGTAATCCAATGTTCCATGACATGCTCCTCTATTATATATGAATTGACAATATTGCTACATAAAAATAGCAGTATAACATCATTAGATGTTGTTATTTTAGCACATTATTATTTTAAACTTCTTCTGATTTCCTGTTCTTCTTGATAACGAGCTGGATTTTTCTTATAGAAATCTTGATGATAATCTTCAGCTTCGTAAAAAGGTTGATAAGGCAATAGTTTAGTCACAACTGACTTATCTTCAGGTAACTTTTTATTCAATTCTTCAATATATTGTTCAGCTAATTTCTTCTGATCATCATTTGTATAGAAAATAGCTGTTTGATATTGTGTACCACGGTCTTGATATTGTCCATTTGCGTCAGTAGGGTCTATTATTGCGAAATAAATTTCTAATAATCTGTTATATGAGAATAAAGCAACATCATATTGGATCTCTACTACTTCTAAATGACCAGTATGTCCTTGCTTAACTTCTTCGTACGTAGGATTTTTAGTTGTTCCACCCATATAGCCAGAAGTTACTTTATCAATTCCTTCATATTCGTCGAATGGTTTAACCATACACCAAAAGCATCCACCTGCAAAATACGCTTTATTCATATTCATTATATTTTTACCATCCTTTATTCAGTCTCAAGTCTTATTTTTTAATTAGGTTCGCAATTTTTCTTGATTTTTAATTGAGAAATTGTTTAACTTAATGTATGAGTCTCATTATAATATAATTAGTCTCAATTTTGAAGATAAAAGGTTGGTAACAATGACTTCGCAAAATCAATCAGAAACAGATGACAATCGTCAAACGAATGTACCAAAAAGAAATAAAAAGCGTAGAATTAAAAAAAGACCTTTTATTATCTTAGGTATCATCTTACTATTAGTTGCTCTTGGATTTTATATTAATGCTTCTTATAAATCAGGCTTAAAGGTTTCTTCTGATCATGGGAAAAAGAATGAATTGCATAAATTCCATAGTACAACAAGAAATGATGGTAAAGTAAATGTTCTCGTGTTAGGGGAAGATCGTAAAGTAGATAATTCACAACCAAGAACAGATTCAATTATGATTGTTCAATATGATTATTTAAAGAAAGATCTTAAAATTGTATCAGTCATGAGAGATATTTATTCAGAAATTCCAGGTGGTTATCGCAATTATAAAATTAATACAGCGTATTCACTAGGGGGACCTGAATTACTGCGTAAGACATTGAAAAAGAATCTTGATATTGATCCTGAATATTATGCAATCATTGATTTTGATGGATTTGAACAAATGGTTGATGAAATATCGCCAAAAGGTGTTCCAATCAATGTTGAAAAAGATATGTCTGAAAAAATCGGCGTTTCTTTGAAAAAAGGTCAACATAACTTAAACGGGAAAGAATTACTAGGTTATGCAAGGTATAGAAATGACGAAGAAGGCGATTTTGGACGAGTTAGAAGGCAACAACAAGTAATGACAGGGCTTAAATCTGAATTATTAAGTGTAGACTCTGTAATGAAAGCACCTAAATTAGCTGGAATTGCTAGAGGATATGTGAATACTAATTTAGATGATCCAACAATATACAAAACGGGAGCTAGTTTTATAGCTAGAGGCGATAAAGATATAAAAACATTAACAGTACCAGTAAAAGGTTCATATACAAATGCAAATGATGTTGAAAATGGCGCTGTTCTTAAGATTGATAAAGAGAAAAATAAAGAAGCAATTAAAAAATTTCTTAACGAGTAACTATTTTAAGGAAACAAAAAAAGCATTAAATGATCAAACTGATCATTTAATGCTTTTTTATATTTTATTTATTCGAAGATTATGAATCAGATTTACGTACGCCTGCAACTCCATAATGCTCAGGTTTCATTTCTTCAATGATTACATGAATATTTTCTTTCGGTGCTTTAGCATTTTGATGAACTGCTTCAGTTACATCTTTTACAAGACCCTTTAATTGTTCGTCTGATCTACCTTCAATTAACTTAATGTTTACGATTGGCATATTTAACGCTCCTTGTCATATTGAATATTTGCTGAAGGACCTGAATCTCCATTCCAGTCTGTTTGACCATCATCTTCAATGAATTCTATATTCACGTCTTCAACATGTGATAAGTCTAACAGTTTTAATATAATCCGTTTTCTTATTTCTGACAACTCTTTCAGTGTAAAGTTTTGATTTACCTCTAATAAACATTCTATATGAAGTGCCTCTCCTTCTTTTATGACTGCTAAACGTTTAATATCAGCAATAGACTTATCATCTAAAATCACTCTAGAAGCATGGATTTCTGATTCATGATCAGCAATACCTAATACACCTTGAGCATTTTCTATAAAAATAATACCTACAATAATAAACATCATTACACCTATGATTACTGATGCGATACCTTCTAACATGCCTAATCCTGTTAAGCGAGCAATGATTATTGATATAACGGCAATAACACCACCACCAGTTGCAACAGTATCTTCCATAAATACTAACTTTGTTGCAGGCTTTGCTTTACCTATAAATAAATAACTTTTTGTAAATGGAGATAGCAGACCTTTACTGCTTTCGCCGGCTTCTTCTAATATTTCTTTACCAGCTTTTCTTAAAACAACGGCTTCAAGTACGATACCAATTGCTAAAACGCCGATGTTAATCCAAAAGAATAGTAACGGGCCATCTGTACTGTTTGGATGAATAATGTGGTGAAAACCTTCTTTTATCGTTTCGTAAGAAAGAATACCAACAATGATTACAGCAATTAAACAAACAAGGTTTATTAGTCTGCCATAGCCTAATGGGAACTTTTGATTTGGGCTTCTTTTAGAAAAAGCAGAACCTATAAATACAAATAGTTGATTTGCTGAGTCACCAAATGAATGCATCATTTCTGCAAACATAGCGATGTTTCCTGTAAAAATAAAGGCAAGTAGCTTTAAACAACCAAGAATAAAATTAACTACTGCAGCAGATAGAGAAGACTTGCTTCCTTTTTTAAGTATATTCAGAAAATCTTTCATATATTACTCCTTTAAAATTAGATTGTTATGATTATATCATTTAAATACCACATTTTAATTATAAATAAGCATTTATTTTATAATAATCATAATTATATTATGTAAACTATTTGTATTATTGGAATTTTTAAAACCATTAATTAAGGGAATGTGTTATACTATTTATATTGATATAGTAATTAGGTTATACTAATTTCGGACTATTTTAATGTAACATCCTATTAAAAAATACATATTACACTATGTGTACTTGTTGTCACTTTTTAAATGAATCTAATAGGTTTATAATAGAGATAATACATAGATTATTTCAAATAAAATTATTAATTTGTATATTTTTTATGGACATTAATATATAGTCAAATAGGTTAATATTGAAAGGGGCTCTGTAGTTAATTATGAATTCATTACATAAGAAAACAGATGTAATATTAATTGGTGGGGGTATCATGAGTGCTACTTTAGGTATGATGCTTAAAGAACTATCACCAAACTTAGAAGTTAAATTATTTGAAAAATTATCAAAACCAGCCGAAGAAAGTTCTAATGAATGGAACAACGCTGGGACAGGTCATTCGGCATTATGCGAATTGAACTATACAAAAGAAGAGGCGGATGGTTCTGTAAATATTGATAAAGCAATTCAAATAAATGAGCAGTTTCAATTATCAAAACAATTTTGGACTTATTTAGTTAATAAAGGAAGCTTACCTAATCCTGAAACTTTTATTCGTCCTGTGCCACATATGAGTTTTGTATACGGGGAAAAGAACGTTCAGTTTCTTAAAAAACGTTGTGATGCGTTATCAAGTAATCCGCTATTCCCAGGTATGACTTTCACGGATGATTTTGAAACATTGAAACATTGGATGCCTCTTATGATGGAAGGACGTCCAGCTGATGACAGAATTGCTGCAACTAAGATTGAATCAGGTACTGACGTTAACTTTGGTAATTTAACACGTTCTTTACTAGATGATTTAAATGAGAAGGGTGTTGAACTAAACTACAATCACTCTGTACAAAATATTCGTCGAAACGAAGATAATACATGGCAATTAAAGATTTACAATGGTGAAACTAAAAAAGTAGAATACCATAATACTAAATTCTTATTTATAGGCGCTGGTGGAGGAAGTTTACCTCTTCTTCAAAAAACAGGTATTAAAGAAGCTTCAAACATTGGTGGTTTCCCTGTAAGTGGCTTATTTATGGTTTGTAATAACGATGAAGTTATTGCGAAACACGAAGCAAAAGTTTATGGTAAAGCCAAAGTAGGTGCGCCACCTATGTCTGTACCACATTTAGATACAAGATATATAGAAGGTAAGAGAACGTTGTTATTTGGACCGTTCGCAGGGTTTTCACCTAAATTCTTAAAAACAGGATCAAATTTAGATTTATTTGGTTCAGTTAAACCTAATAACGTTTTTACAATGTTATCTGCAGGTTTAAAGGAAATGGGACTTACAAAGTATTTAGTTGAACAAGTACTTTTATCTGATGAAAAGAGATTAGAAGATCTTAAAGAATTTATACCAACTGCTAAGTTAGAAGATTGGGATATCGTTATCGCAGGTCAACGTGTTCAAGTAATAAAAGACACGAATGAAGGCGGTAAAGGAACATTGCAATTTGGTACAGAACTCGTAACAAGTGAAGATGGTTCAATTTCAGCTTTACTTGGAGCGTCACCAGGTGCATCAACAGCTGTACATGTTATGATTCAGTTGCTAGAAAAATGTTTCCCTGATAACTTTACAAAATGGGAAGATAAAATTAAACAGATGATACCTTCATTTGGTTTAAATTTATCTGAACATCCAGATTTATTTAATGAGATAAATACATCCACATCAAAAGCATTAGGTTTATATAAATAATTAAGAAATAAAACATAGGTATGTTACTTATGTTTTATTTTTTATTAGGAAATAAAAAAATATTCTTAAATTCTCTTTAAATTTTAGTTTAATCGGGTTAAACTAGCCTTAATGAAGTTTAAGGGGGATTTGAATTATGTTTGAAAAATTACTTACCTCTATAGGTATCGGTAATCTAACAATCGATACACGACTAGAAAAAACAACTTTTAATGAAGAAGAACCTATTAAAGGAAAAGTAATATTTAAAGGTGGAACATGTGATTTAAAAGTTGAATACATTATGTTGTCGTTAATTGAACGTGTTAATAATCAGAATGAGGACAGTGATTTTTCAGAATTTGATTATGAATTGCATAAGCACAAAGTAAATAAATCCTTTTTAATTAAAAAGAAAGATCATCAAGAATATGAATTTGAGTTCAAATTAGAGCAAATTGAATTTAAAGGTGAGCCTGAAGAAATCTTTTTAAAGACACACGTCCATATAGAACAATCAGTTGGCGCTGATGATGAAGAAAGACTAGAAATAGTTAGATAGAACGTGAAATAGGTTTAGTACTTAATTAGGAGGTTGAGACAAATTAATTGTCTCAACCTCTATTTTGTAATCAAATGAACTTTTATGGCTATCCTTATAAGCACTTTAACTGAGAACTGCTTTTATTGTTACTCTTTAAAATATATACCTTGAAACAGAACGTATGTTCGTATATAATGAAAATATATTTAATACGACGATGGAAGGTGATTTTATGTATGATTACCGTTTATATGAGAAGAGACATATTTTATGCATAGATCAGAATAGCTTTTTTGCGAACGTGTCATGTATGAGTAAAGGTATAAATCCTGATGAGAATAAATTGGCAGTTATTTCAGATACTAAAAGGAAAGGTGCGATTATTTTATCTGCTACTGAACCATTGAAAAAGTTAGGTATAGATACGGGTGCTAGGTTATTTGAAATTCCTCAAAGAAATGATATTTACATTATTAATCCCAATATGAATCAATATATCAATCAATCAATTGCTATATATAAAATTTTACTTAAATATGTAGAATTTGAAGATATTCAACAGTACAATGTTGAAGAAATATTTATTGACATAACTAAAGTATTTAAATATTATTGTTCAACACCATTTGACTTTGCAAGTATGTTGAAGAGAGAAATAGAAGAACAAATGCATATGAAATATTCAATTGGAATAGGTCCAAATATGTTTCTGAGTAAATCTGCATTAGATATAGAAGCGAAAAATAATAAACAGTTAATTGCTGAATGGAAATATGAAGACATACCTTCAAAGTTGTGGCCAATACATCCATTAAATAAAATGTGGGGAATTAATCAACGGGTTGAGAAAGACTTAAATGAAATAGGAATATACACAGTTGGAGATTTAGCGCACTATCCTTTAAAAAAATTAGAGAAATCATATGGAGAAATAAGCCAGGATTTGCATCTTAACAGTAATGGTATAGACTTAAACAAGGTTCAAGACATTCACAATATAATTAAACCAAAAATAAAATATAATTTAAAACTTTCGCAGAACTATCAATATTTTGAAATGAAAAGTATCATACTTGAAACAGTGGAAAGTTTAACCAAACAATTAAGATCAAGAAATTTATTAGTAAAGACTATTTCATTTTCTTTGAAAAATGATCAAAGTGATGGAATCTCAAAAGAATATACTTTAAAAGATGGCACAAATATAGCTATGGATATATTTAGAGTTATATGGAGTTTTTCTGAACAACTATGTGATAAAGCAGAAAAATATAATGAATTAAATATCTCACTTAATAATTTTGTACCTGAAAGAGCTCGTGAACTTAATATGTTTATAGAAAAATTTGAAAGATTAAGAAATGAAGGACTTGAATTATTAATTAATGAAATAAATTGGGACAGAAACTTAATTAACGATCAAATAATCTAAATCAACTTATAAACGAAAGTAGTTATATTTCTCCTTTGTGTATATAATGTAAATATTATTAATATTTGACAAACTTTAATCACATTTATATACTTATTTTGACTGACATTCAAATATGGGGAGTGGTGCATGGTGATTAAACAAGTTACACCTTATCTTTACTTTAACGGAACTTGCGAAGAAGCATTGGCATTTTATAGTGAAGCGCTAGATGGAAGTGTAAGAGAATCACAAACGTATGGTGACGCAGGTGTGGATGCGGCACAAGATTCTAATAGAATTATTCATGCACAATTAGAAGTTAATGGTCATTTATTTATGTTTTCAGATATACCGAATGATGATGACTCATTGAGTCAAAACCATAACGTATACATTGTTATAGAATTTGAAACAGAAGATAAGATAAATGAAGTGTATAATATATTTAAAGAAGGTGGCCAGGTTCAAATGGAACTAGGTAAAACTTTTTGGGGACAAACATATGCTAAAGTTATAGATAAATTTGGTATAGGTTGGGATTTAAGTTATACACATCAAGAATAATATATAAGGATAGAGGCTGGGACAATTATTTGTCTCAGCCTCTATCCTTATATATTTTAGAGAATTAAAAAATGGTAAAATAAACTGAGATAACCTATTATAAAGGTGGCGTAATATATGAAAGTGTTGATTGCACCAGATTCTTTTAAAGGGAGTTCGGATGCTTTAACTGTTGCTCATGCTATGCAAAATGGAATATTAAAAGTAGATTCTAAATCTGAAACTGTTATTATACCAATGGCTGATGGTGGCGAGGGTACAATGATAAATTTGGTTCAGGCTACTAATGGTACTGTGGTGACAGCAAATAGTGTTGATCCTTTAGGTAGACAAATGGAATCTAAATACGGCATTTCTGGTGATGGTAAGACCGCAATTATTGAACTCGCAACTAGTTCTGGCATAGATCTTCTTAATGCTGAAGAGCTTAATCCGTTAAAAACAACAACGTATGGTACTGGAATGCTTATTAAAGATGCTCTAGAACGAAATATTAAACATTTCATTATATGTTTAGGTGGTAGTGCTACAAATGATGCTGGTGTTGGTTTGTTACAAGCATTGGGATTCAGATTTTTGGATAAAAATGGACTTGATATAAATCTTGGTGGACAATATATCAAAGATATTGTCACGATTGATGATTCTAATGTTATGTCATTAATGAAAGAAGCGAATTTTGAAATTGCATGTGATGTTACAAATCCACTTATAGGAACAAATGGCGCTAGTTACATATTCGGACCTCAAAAAGGTGCTTCAGTTGAGGCTGTTAAAATTCTTGATAATGCTATAGAGCAATTTGCTAATATAATTGAGCAACAAAAAAATCTTTCTATTCATCAGATTGAAGGGGCTGGTGCAGCAGGTGGTACAGCTGGCAGTATGCTTGCGTTTTTAAATGCAAATTTAAAAAGAGGAATTGAACTTGTTATAGACTTTGTAGAATTAAATGAAATGTTAAAACAAGAGAACTTTGATTTGATTATAACGGGTGAAGGCAAAATAGATGGACAAACAGCTGGTGGAAAAGTGATATCTGGTATGTGTCAAAAGGCACATGAATATGGAATACCAATTATAGCTCTTGGCGGAAGTGTTGAAGGGAATTTATCTGAGCTATATAACCAAGGTCTAACAGCTGCTTATAGTATTACTAATGGTCCAATGAATTTAGAAGAAGCTATGCAGAATAGTAGTTGTTTAATAGAACAACAAACTGAACAAATATTTAGAACGATAAAAATGATTAATAAATAAGAAAAAGCAGTATGGTTGATTTCGTAACCATACTGCTTTTTTTAAGTTCTGTATTTATATTTTTGAATTCTATTTATTATAAGAACACCAATTATCATAAACACTATTGCTACTATAAGTGTGAACTTGAAGCCAACTATACTTGTAATAAGTAATGCGATAGCTGTAACTACACCATTAAATAGTGCAATTGGAACTTGTGTTTTGTTGTGATCTTTATGATCAGCTCCGGCACCAGTAGAAGAAAGAATAGTTGTATCTGATATAGGAGAACTATGGTCACCAAATATGCCACCAGAAATTACTGCTCCAATACATACTGTTAACGGCAAATCTAAGTGATAGCCAAGTGGTATAGCTAATGGTAGCATTATTGCAAATGTTCCCCATGAAGTACCATTTGCAAATGACATACATGCACCGACAAGGAAGATGAGCGCAGGTACAATTGCAGGAGGGATTGTGCCATCTATAATTTGCACGATATAGTTAGCTGTTCCTAATTTATCTAGGACACTTCCAAGCGACCATGCCAATACTAGTATGATTAAAATATCAGTCATGTTTTTCATACCTGATGTATATATATTTAATGATTGACTAATTGTTTTCACTTTATATATTAACATCATAATAATGATTGAAATAGCAGCAAAGAAATAAGATAAACTTAACGCTATTCTAAAATCTTTACCTTCAACACTTTGGAATGGAAAACCTTTTGGCGCTAATAAAGAAAATAAAGAGATGATTAATATAAGAATGGGTAACCAAATAAGTATTGGTTTGCTTTTGTTTTCAACATCTTTATCTGTATCAACACTTTCTCTTAAAGGTTTGGCATTTTCCCAATAAATTTCACCTGTATTCATAATTCGATCTTCGGCTTTTTTCATTGGACCAAAATCTAATTTTAATAAAATGATTAAAGGGACAATTAATACAGCTAGTACAGGATAAATGAAATAAGGTATAGAAGTGATAAAAGCATCCCATGAAGTCATATCTATACTTAAACGTTTAAATTCTGTATCGATTAATCCCATTATATAAACACCCCAGCCTATAAAAGGAATCATCACAGATACAGGAGAAGCTGTTGAATCAATAATCCATGCTAATTTTTCACGAGATATTTTAGCCTTATCAAATAAACTTTCATATATTGGGCCAACTATAAGTGGCGTTCCCATTTCAGAGAAGAAAATGATAATACCACTAAACCACGCTGCTAATTGAATTTTAATTCTACTCTTTGTACCAGAAATAAAGTGATTCGCAAAAGCTTTAGCACCACCTGAATTTTCAAGCAATGCAACAAACCCACCTATAAATACTAATAATATAAGTATGCCTGCATTATATTCATCAGCAACCGTAACGAATAAATAGTCACCTAACAACTTTTTTAAAGAAGAAATAGGGTTGAAACTTGTTAATAATAATATCCCGGAAAAAAGTCCTAAGAACAGAGAGACAATTACGCTTCGTGTTAATAAGACCATTATGATGGCGATAATGGGTGGAATAATTGACCAAAAGCCAAAACTATCCATAATAGACAACCTCCCTTAAAAATTTTCTGAATGATGTAATAATTTAAATCATTACATATAATTTGTAATTAGTAAATAAGAGATTAATAAACAATCATAAAATTGTATACCTATACATCTATTGTTGACAATGATAGTTATAAAAATGACAACTATATTTGTCATAATGACAATAATAGTGTATATTAGTAATCGTAGGTGGTGGTCAAATGAAGAACAGGGTGAAAGAGTTGAGAGCTAGAGAAGGATTTAATCAAACTGAGTTGGCAAAAAGAGCAGGTATATCGAGACAAACAGTTTCATTAATAGAACGTAATAACTTCATGCCATCAGTATTGACTGCGGTAAGAATAGCTAGAATACTCAAAGAAAATGTTGAAGATGTTTTCATATTCGAGGAGGATGAATTATGAAAAAGAATAAAATTATGTTAATAGGTAACCTTATTTTATATATGCTTATAGGTGGATTAGTTGGAGGTTTATTAACAACCTTGTTTGGGGCTAATCATCAGCTTTTAGAAATACAATTAACAAAAACACAAACAGATATTATAACTATTATTTTAGCAATATTTATCATTATATTAGTTGTTATATTAATGAATGTTTATAAAAAAGCGAAAAACTATAGAAAATTAGAAACAGATTCAGACAATGAGGATGATATAGAAGTACAATTAGAAAAAACATTAATTTTTCCACCTGTACTATTAGGCTTAATAACTACACTTGGCTTAATAATACTAAATCTTGTTTTAAATTTATCAGAAGATCCAAGCATTTTATCGTTAATTATAGCAGTATTATCTTTAATTATAACTGCACCATTATCTTATATGCATTTATCGAATTTAAGAAAATTATACCCAGAACGTCATTATCCAAAAGCAGGAGATAAAAAATTAAATGAAAAAATGGTAGATATGATGGATAGTGGTGAGCAATATATCACTTTACTAGCTTTACAAAAAACATACACTTTAAATCAACAATTGATCATAGGATTTATTGCACTAGCATCAATATTTTCAATAAGTTCTAATAATAATCAATTTTTCAGCGTATCATTATTAATTATCTTATATCTAGTTAATACAATGTACTTCACTAAAAAAGTTTCAGAAACTTTATAAAAAAAGACCCGGTCCTATATAGGATCAGGTCTTTTTTTATAAGAATTGTGTCTAAGGACACCTATATTCACACAAGTCGGCAGAAGTGTAAACAAGGGCAGCTATATTCACACAAGTTGGTAGAAGTGTAAGCAAGGCTATCCATATTCACACAAGTCGGAAGAAGTGTAAGCAAGGGCAGCTATATTCACACAAGTCGGAAGAAGTGTAAGCAAGGCTATCCATATTCACACAAGTCGGCAGAAGTGTAAGCAAGGCTATCCATATTCACACGAGTCGGAAGAAGTGTAAGCAAGGCTATCCATATTCACACAAGTCGAGAGAAGTGTAACTAAGGCTATCCATATTCACACAAGTCGGGAGAAGTGTAAACAAGGGCAGCCATATTCACACAAGTCGGAAGAAGTGTAAGCAAGGCTATCCATATTCACACAAGTCGGAAGAAGTGTAATCAAGGGCAGCCATATTCACACAAGTCGAAAGAAGTGTGAGCAAGCATATCTAAATTCACTTTTCATTTTTTTTTAGCAACTTTTACAATGTGTAAGTGTCAAAGGTATTCAATGCTTCAATTGCTCGGTCTCTATCATTACTTGATTTAAAACTTAATCTTAAAGCACCCATTATATCTTCGCGTACTTCTAGTATTCTAATATTTGTTATTGAGATATGACTTTGTCCTAATATTCTTGTGACTTCGCTGATCATACCTGGTTTATCGGGGATATCTACATACAAATCAAATGTGGATGTTAGTGCACCTTGTTCTTTTATTGGTAATTGGTCTCTATATGTTTTCGCTGATTGATAAAAGTCGTGAATTAATGCTGGATTACCTTCTTGAATCAATTCTTTTGTTTGTTCCATTTGTTCTATCCAATTTTCCATTAAAGTTACGAGATGCTTTTTATTTTCTAAAGTGATGTCTCGCCACATATCAGCATTACTACTTGCTATACGTGTGATATCACGAAAACCACCTGCTGCTAATGTTTTTACATATTCAGAAACTTGTGTATTTTCTTCGTTCATATGAATTAAACTTGAAGCTATTACATGAGGGAAATGACTGACTACACCAGTTACATAATCGTGTTCTTTTGCCGACATTTTGATAAATTTTGCTTTAGTGGGTTCAAATAAATTTTTCACTTCACTATAAGCAGCTTCGTTTTCGTCTTCATCATAAATTAACACATAATAGGCATTTTCGAATAAATGTTTTTTAGAATTAATTACCCCAGATTTATGACTACCAGCCATTGGATGACCGCCAATTAAATGGATATCTTTCTTTAGTAATTTTGATTCTAATGAACTTAATCCTAATTTAGTGCTGCCTGTATCCGTAACAATTAAACCAGGTTTCGTATTAATTTCTAATAATCTTTTACCGTATTCAATTGATTGTTGTACCGGAGTAGCTAGAATAATTAAATCTGCTTCACTTGCACTAGAATCAAAATCGATTGCTATTTCATCGATTATTTTCATTGATAATGCGATATCCGAATATTTTTCAAAATAATCGTAACCGGTTATATGTATATTAGGGTGATGAAATTTAATATTTTGAATTAAACTTCCCCCGATTAAGCCTAGTCCTACTATAAATATGCGTTGCATAAAATCCCTCCAATACTTTAATAGTTTAAAGTAAGTTAGTGTATGAAATCAAGTGTTATTGCTTTATTTTTTAAAAAGTATAGAATGAAAATAAATGCAAAAGGAGTGGTACAATGACAATTAATGTAAATGAAACAGTGGAAACTATAAAAGAGCTTGTTCAAATTAATAGTCCATCTGGATTTGCTGATCCTGCAATTGAATATTGTAAAAAAATTGCCGAATCATTAAATTATGATACGAGTGTAACACATAAAGGTGGACTATTAATTGAAGTTCCCGGTAAAAATGATGATCAACAACGACTTATTACTGCACATGTAGATACACTTGGCGCAATCGTTAAAGATATTAAAGAAGATGGTAGATTACAACTAGATCTAATTGGGGGATTTAGTTGGAATGCGATTGAAGGGGAATATTGTACAGTAACTACTCAAAGTGGTAAAGAAATTACTGGGACAATTTGTTTACATGAAACAAGTGTCCATGTTTATAAAAATACTTCAAAAATTCCTAGAGATGCTGAGCATATGGAAGTCAGAATAGACGAGAAAACATTTAATCCTGAAGATACTAGAGCGTTAGGAATTGAAATTGGAGATGCAGTAAGTTTTGATCCGAGGTTTATACATACTGAATCAGGGTTTGTAAAATCTCGTCACTTAGATGATAAAGCTAGTGTTGCTATGATTTTACAATTTTTAAAATATCTTAAAGAAGAAAATGTTGAATTGCCTCATACTACTAAATTCTATATTTCTAATAATGAGGAAATTGGATATGGTGCAAATTCTAATATTTCTGAGAAGGTCGTTGAATTCATTGCTTTTGATATGGGAGCACTTGGTGATGGACAGGCATCCGATGAATATACTGTTTCAATTTGCGTAAAAGATGGTTCTGGACCATATCATGTTGGTTTAAGAAATCATTTTGTTGAATTATGTAAAGAAAATGATATTAATTATAAATTAGATATTTATCCTTATTATGCTTCAGATGCTTCTGCAGCATTAAGCGCTGGCGCAGATATTAGACACGGTTTATTTGGTGCAGGTATCGAATCATCACATGCATTAGAACGTACACATGAAGATTCAATTTTAGAAAGTGAAAAGCTTTTAAGAGCTTATTGTTTATCCAATATTAACAGTTAATTAAATTTTATAGGTTGACTTTTAAAATATAATCTCGTATAGTGATATTTAATTAATCCGAAGAAGTTATTCGGGATTTGAAAGATAAGTATCTCGTGATGATAGTAGCAAAAAGAAAGCTAATGTTTGATGTAAATTAGCACTATCCACAATGAGAGAATTGGGCTTTCAAATTTTAAATTGAATGATTTTTAAAGTGAACATAATTTTTAAATGTTAACTAAGGTGGCACCACGGTAACGCGTCCTTACAGATTGCGTATACTGTGGTGTCTTTTTGTATATAAATTTCAGTGATCATGAGTAAAATTTAAAGTAAGTAGCAAATAGAAAGTTAGTGGTTGATGAGAACTAACACACTTTAAATTTGAAATGGGGATCATGTAGTGAAAATTAAATAACTAATGAGTGAATAAGTTATAAACTTATTAATCAAGGTGGTACCGCGCATAAGCGTCCTGTTAATTTAGGATGTTTATGCGCGGTTTTTTTAATTAAGGAGGATAATCATGAATATAAAATTTAAAAAATTAAATGCTGATATTACCCCAGAAACGTTAGGGCAAATAAAAAACAAGAAAATGATTCTTGAAAGTGCTAGTACAGATCAAATGAAAGGTCGATTTTCAATTGTAGCCTTTGATGCAATTGGTAAAGTTAATTTATACGATACACACTTCCAAGTGCTATTAAATAATGAAGTACAAATTTACAGAGATACGCCATATGACTCGTTAGAAACTTTTATAAACGATATGAAACATGAAGAAATACCAGAAGAACTTAAACATTTACCTTTTATTTCAGGAATGATTGGATATTGTAGTTTCGATTTAGTGAGATATCAAAATAAATTATTACAACAATTAGAAGTGAAGTCAGATATTCCAGATGTATCATTTAATTTAGTTGAATCTGTTTACATTTTTGATCATTTTAAAGAAGAACTGTTCATTATTACTTCTAATTTATTCAGCAATAAAAATGAAGAAGATATGGATAAAGAACTTGAGCATATGACAGATGAATTAAAAAATGTTTCACTTTTCCAAAATAAAATGAAACACCCATTAAGAGGTGAGTTAGAAACAAATATTACGGAAGAAGATTTTATTAAAGAAGTAGAATATTACAAATCATTAATTAGTAAAGGCGACATGTTTCAAGTAGTGCCTTCAAGAATATATAAGTACAAACATTATTTTGATGATAACAATAGAGAAAATTTAAAACTTCAAATTTATAAAAATTTAAAAAGACAAAACCCAAGTCCTTATATGTACTACGTAGATGATGAAGATAGAACAATTATTGGTTCTTCTCCTGAAAGCTTTATAAAAAAACAAGGCGAAGTGATTACAACAAATCCAATAGCAGGTACGAATAAGCGAGGTCAAACGGAAGAAGATGACAAACAAAATGAAATTGCATTATTAACAGATGAAAAGGAATTGGCTGAACATCGTATGCTAGTTGATTTAGGAAGGAACGATTTAAATATCATTGCTCAAACAGGTTCAGTATTCATGCCGAAGCTGATGACTATTGAAAGATTTGAACATGTGATGCACATCGTTACGATTGTTGAAGGAAAAATCAAACCAGAAGTAACGCCGCTTCAAATGATAACAGCTTTATTACCTGCTGGAACTGTATCCGGTGCACCAAAAACAAGAGCAATCACTAGAATATATGAGAGTAGAAAACAAAAACGTGGTATTTATGCTGGTGGAGTTGGATACATTAATTGCAATCATGATTTAGACTTCGCATTGACGATAAGAACGATGGTTGTTGATAAAGAATATGTAAATGTTGAAGCTGGATGCGGTGTTGTTTATGATTCAGATCCAAAAAAAGAATTAAAAGAAACAATGATTAAAGCTAAAAGCTTATTGGAGGTAACACCATGATACTAGTAATCGATAATTATGATTCATTCACTTATAACTTAGTAGACTTGATTGAACAATTTGATGAAGTTGTTATTCACCACCCTGATGAAACACCATTAGATTTGAAAATTGATGGTTTAGTAATATCTCCAGGTCCAGGACATCCTGATGATACGGATGAATTAAGAAAAATAATCGATGCTTATAGTGATAAACCTATTTTAGGCATATGTTTAGGTGCACAAGCACTTACTACATACTACGGTGGCAAAGTAATAGTAGGTAAAGAAGTTAAACACGGAAAAGTTGATCAAATTAACTTATTAGAGCAATCAGTACTGTATAAAGAATGTAACCAAAATTTTAATATTATGAGATATCACTCTTTAATAAGTGATGAATCGACATTTCCAAAATGTTTAAAAGTCACAGGACGAACAATTGACGCAATTCAATCATTTGAACATATAACAAGACCACATTTCGGTATACAATATCACCCAGAGTCTTTTGCTTCGGAATATGGTAATGAAATTATAAAAGCATTTGTAAATACTACAAAGGAAGGTGCAAACAATGGATACGCTCAAACAACTTATTCAATATCGTAATTTATCACAAAATGAAATGAAGGCTTTCGTAGAACTTATGATGAATGAACAGGCAGACGTTTCATTAAAAGTTGCACATTTAGTCGCTTTAAGTATGAAAGGCGAAACATCTGATGAACTTTCTAATTTAACTCAAAGTTTAATAGAAACAACATATCAACAAAGACCATATATAAAAGATAGTATTTGTGTATGTGGTACTGGAGGAGATCATTCAGGAAGCTTTAATATTTCAACTACCGCTTCATTTGTAGTTGCAGCAGCTGGGTTGAAAGTTTTGAAACACGGAAATAAAAGTATTACGTCTAAAACGGGAAGTATTGATATTTTATCCGCTTTAAATATTCATACAACACCAATTAGTGAAGCAACTAGTAGAGTGAACGAAACAAACTTAGCATTTTTAAGTGCTACAGAAACATACCCTATTATGAAAATTGTTCAACCAGTTAGAAAGTCAATACCAACTCCAACTACATTTAATTTACTAGGACCGATGATACATCCTTATAAATTAGATTATCAAGTAATGGGTGTTTATGATGATACTAAGCTTGATATCATAGCTGAAGCATTATATAAGTTAGGTCGTAAACGTGCGATAGTCGTACATGGAGCAGGCAGAATGGATGAAGCAACGCTTTCTGGTGACAATACTATTTATGAAATTTCACAAGAAAAAGGCATTATACATTATAAAGTCAATGCGAAAGATTATGGTCTTCAAACAGCAAACAATCAAGAATTAAAAGGTGGTACACCTGAAGACAATAAAGAAATTACATTAAACATTCTGACTGGTAATGATCAAGGTCCGAAAAGAGATGTTGTTGTATTAAATGCAGCACTTGCATTATATGTTGGTGGCAAAGTTAATTCTATACAGAATGGTGTCAAGTTAGCAGAAGAAATAATAGATGAAAAGTTAGCATTGAATATTTTAGAATCTGTAGGAGGAAAAGTATATGACAATATTGGATGAAATCGTAGAATATAAAAAAGGTTTACTTGATGACAACTATTATGAACAAAAATTAGAAACATTAGAAAAAGTAGATGTTCAGCATAAAACTTCATTTATAAGTCGTATAAATAATGATGATCGGTTAAATATCATAGCTGAATTAAAAGCAAAAAGTCCAACTGTATCAGACATTCCTAAACGAGATATGGCAACTCAAATTAAACTATATGAACAATATGGTGCATCTGCAATATCTATTTTAACTGATGAAAAATATTTTGATGGTAGTTATGAAAGACTACAAAGTTTGACTACAAAAACAACACTACCAATATTATGTAAAGATTTTATAATTGATAAAATTCAAATTGATTTAGCAAAACACGCTGGTGCTTCTATCGTATTATTGATTGTTAATATATTATCGAAAGCAGAGCTGAAAAATTTATATGATTATGCAACAAGTAAAGGTTTAGAAGTTCTCGTCGAAGTCCATGACAAAGCAGAACTTGAAATAGCACATGAAATTAATGCTGAATTAATCGGTGTGAATAATAGAGACTTAAAAAGATTTGTTACAGATGTTAAACATACGAATGAAATATTGACAACAATTAAACCTAATGTCAAATACATTTCAGAAAGTGGTATACGTACTATAGAAGATGTTGAAAGTATTATTGATAGTGGTATTGATGGTGCACTTATTGGAGAATCCTTAATGAAACACCCAAACTTAGATGAATTTCTACCAAGTTTACGATTACAAAAGCAAGGTGATCAACATGTTTATTAAATGTTGTGGATTCCAAGATAAGGGTTCTATTGCAACAGCAGTAAAAAATAATGTAAATGCTATTGGATTTATTACTTATCCAAAAAGTAAACGTTACGTAACTGTAGAAGAAATTGAAATGCTAAGCAAAGATATACCTGATTTTATAGACATAGTTGCAGTGGTAGTGAATTTATCATTACAAGAAATTGAAAAGTTAGTGGTAAATACTTCTATTAATACGATCCAATTTCATGGTGATGAGTCACTTGATTTTATTAAAACTGTAAAAGCAAAATATCCTCAAATTAAAATTTATAAAGCTTTACCAGCCAATGAGGAATTAGAAAATAAAATTAAAACATTTCAAAATGATGTCGATTTGTTGTTGATTGATACGCCATCTCAAAATTATGGAGGAACGGGTATTTCTTATGACTGGTCTTTATTAAATGAAATAAAAGATACACCATTTTTAATAGCAGGTGGTATCAACAAAGAAAAAATTAAACAAATAGAATTATTGAATTTAAATAACGCTGGTTATGATATATCAAGTGGTATTGAAACAAATGGTAAAAAAGATTCAGACAAAATAAAAGCATTACTAACTTATGTAAAGGGATGATAGTTATGGATAGCAATATACAATTAGAAGCAGATGAATTAGGTTTCTTTGGTGAATTTGGAGGACAATATGTTCCTGAAACATTAATGCCTGCTGTTCAAGAATTAAATGATACGTATCAAAAGTTAAAAAATGACCCAGAATTTCATAAAACATTGAATGCTTATTTAAAAGACTATGTTGGTAGAGAAACACCTTTAACATATGCTAAACGTTATACTGAAGAACTCGGTGGCGCTAAAATATATTTAAAACGTGAAGATTTAAACCATACTGGTGCTCATAAAATAAATAATGCATTAGGGCAAGCTTTAATTGCTCAAAAGATGGGGAAACGTAAACTTGTTGCTGAAACAGGTGCAGGTCAACATGGTGTAGCAAGTGCAACAATTGCGGCATTATTTGATATGGAACTCATTGTATTTATGGGTGAAGAAGATATTGAAAGACAAGCATTAAACGTATTTAGAATGGAGTTATTAGGGGCTAAAGTTGTTCCTGTAACAGATGGTCAAGGTACACTTTCTGATGCTGTAAATAAAGCACTGCAATATTGGGTGTCAAATGTTGATGATACACATTACTTATTAGGTTCTGCACTTGGTCCACATCCATTTCCAACAATTGTAAGAGATTTACAAAGTGTAATAGGGAAAGAAATTAAAACCCAAATTTTAGAAAAAGAAAATCGACTACCGGATGCAGTTGTTGCATGTATTGGTGGCGGTTCAAATGCTATTGGTACATTTTATCCATTTATTAATGATGAAACAGTTAAATTGTATGGTGTAGAAGCTGCTGGTGAAGGTGTAGACACTACTAAGCACGCCCTTGCTATTAATAAAGGTAAACCAGGGGTATTACACGGTTCTAGAATGTACTTAATTCAAGATGATAATGGACAAATTGAACTTGCTCATTCTATTTCAGCAGGGCTAGATTATCCTGGAGTAGGACCGGAACATAGTTATTATAATAATATTGGTCGCGTACAATATCCGAATGCAAGTGATAAAGAAGCGATGGACGCATTAATTAAATTTACACAATTAGAAGGTATTATACCTGCAATAGAGAGCGCACATGCTTTAAGTTATGTTGAAAAATTAGCACCAACTATGAATGAAGATGAAATTATCGTTGTAACTGTTTCTGGTCGAGGTGATAAAGATATGGAAACAATTAGAAAATATATGCAAGGTGAGGAGGGGAATCAAAATGAATAAATTATTTATCCCTTACATAATGGGTAATGAAAATTTTATAGATTCAGTTAAATTAATGGATGAAAATGGTGCAGACTATATTGAAATCGGCTTACCTTTCTCTGATCCAGTTGCTGATGGACCTACAATTATGAAAGCAGGTCAAGAAGCTATTAAACAAGGCATGACGGTAAATAAAATTATTGATCAATTAATTCAACATAAAAATAATATACAAACACCTTATTTATTTATGACATACTACAATTTGATTGATTCATATGGTGTTGAACAATTTATTGAAAGAATAGCTGAAGCAAATGTATTTGGATTAATTATTCCGGATTTACCATTTGAATTAGGTGAACGTTTTAAAGAAAAGTTACAACATAAAAATATTAAATTAATTTCTTTAATTGCGATGACATCTAGTGATGAAAGAATTAAAAAAATTGCAGAACATGCAGAAGGATTTATTTATACAGTAACAATGAATGCAACAACTGGCGATGGTAGAGGATTCCATGTAGGATTAAAAGACAAAATTCAATTTATTCAACAACATGCCAATGTTCCAGTGGTTTGCGGCTTTGGTATCAAAACAGTAAATCATGTAAAAGAAATAAAATCATTTAGTGATGGTGTAGTTATTGGCAGTGAAATAGTTAAACGTTTAGAAAATGATTCTAAACAACAAACAATAGATTATTTAAAATCTATTAGAACTGCATTAGATAAAGATTAAATAAACAAAACCCTTCTTGGAAGAAAAAGAAACTTACATCATGTATAATCGACAGTAACAAATGAAAAGGAGTGTTTCTAATGAGCAAAAAAGTACTCATAGTTGTTACAAATGAATCTCAATTTAAAGATGGTAAACCTACTGGGTTATGGCTAGAAGAAGCAGCAATTCCTTACAAAGTATTCATTAAAAATGGATTAGAAGTTGACATTGCATCTGTAAAAGGTGGTACTGTACCAATTGATCCTAATTCAACACAAAATAATGAAACAAAAGAATATCATGATGTATTAGAAAAATTACAACAAACAAATAGCATAAAAGATATCGTTTTCGAAAATTATGAAGGTATATTCTTACCTGGTGGACATGGTACTGTGTTCGATTTTCCTAATAATAAAGATTTAGAAAATATGTTAGCTTATTACAAAAATAACGATAAAGTAATTGGTGCTGTTTGCCATGGTCCTAGCGCCTTTGTGGGTGCAAAACTTCCTAATGGAAACTTTTTAGTTAATGACGTTAAATTAACAGCATTTACAGATAGCGAAGAAAAAGCAATGAATCTTGATCAAGATGTACCATTCTTACTTCAAACACAATTAGAGAAGCAAGGTGCAAGATTTGTTAAAGGCTCTGACTTTGATTCTCATACAGTTGCAGATGGTAAATTTGTTACTGGTCAAAATCCAAATTCAAGTCAAGAAGTAGCAGAAAAATTTGTAAATGTATTAAAATAATGAGAATTAAAAGGGAAAAACCTGCCATTTGGTAGGTTTTTCTTTATGAAATAATGATATAGTAATGAGTATTGTTTTAGAATAAAGAAAAAATATTGTATAATTGTAACAAATACATAAATAAGAGATTGGGAGTATTGTATACATGAAATTTACAAATTTAACAACTGGTGAATTTGAAGCTTTTACAAATAAAATGCCATATGCGCATTTCACACAAACTGTAGGTAACTATGAATTAAAAACATCAGAAGGCACTTCAACACATTTAGTGGGTGTTAAAGATGACGAGGGCGAAGTACAAGCAGCTTGTCTATTAACAAGTGTTCCAGTCATGAAAAAATTTAATTACTTCTACTCAAACAGAGGTCCAGTAATGGATTACGATAATAAAGAACTTGTAGACTTTTTCTTCAAAGAAATTGTTCCTTATTTAAAAAATAATAAAGGTTTATTCTTTAGAATTGATCCTTATTTACCGTATCAATTAAGAGACCATGATGGTAATATCAAAAAATCATTTAATCGTGATGGTTTAATAGAACAATTTGAATCATTGGGCTATGAACATCAAGGATTCACAACCGGTTTCCACCCAATCCACCAAATTAGATGGCATTCAGTACTTGATTTAGAAGACATGGATGAAAAAACACTTATTAAGAATATGGACAGTTTAAGAAAGCGTAATACTAAGAAAGTTCAAAAAAATGGTGTTAAAGTACGCTTCTTATCAAAAGAGGAAATGCCTATTTTCCGTCAGTTTATGGAAGATACAACTGAGAAAAAAGATTTTAACGACCGTGGGGACGACTTTTATTACAATAGGTTAAAATACTTTGAAAACGTTAAAATACCTTTAGCATATATTGATTTCGAAACTTATATTCCACAACTAGAAAAAGAACATGAACAATATAATAAAGATATCTCTAAAGCAGAAAAAGAATTAGAGAAAAAGCCAGATAATCAAAAAACAATTAATAAAATCGACAACCTTAAACAACAAAGGGAAGCAAATGAAACTAAACTTGAAGAAGCACTACAACTAAGAAAAGAACATGGTGATACATTACCGATAGCTGCAGGTTTCTTCATTATAAATCCATTTGAAGTAGTATATTATGCAGGCGGTTCATCTAATGAATACCGTCATTTTGCGGGAAGTTATGCTATACAATGGGAAATGATTAAATACGCATTAGACAATAATATTAATCGTTACAATTTCTATGGTATTAGTGGTGACTTTTCTGAAGATGCACCAGATGTGGGAGTTATTAAATTTAAAAAAGGTTATAATGCAGATGTTTATGAATACATTGGAGATTTTGTTAAACCAATTAATAAACCAACGTACAAAGCATATACAACAATAAAAAAAGTTTTAAAAAAATAATGATTTTCAGTAAGAGAGGAATTTAGATAATATGAAATTTACAGAATTAACGGTTACTGAATATGATGATTTCGTATCAGACAGTCAATATGAAAGTCACTACTTCCAAGTAAAAGAAAACATCAAGACTAGGGAAAATGATGGTTTTCAAGTTGTATTATTAGGGGTTAAAGATGAAAATAATCAAGTAGTTGCTGCAAGTTTATTCTCTAAAATACCTACAATGGGTAGCTATGTATATTATTCAAATCGTGGACCAGTAATGGATTATAGCAATCTAGATTTAGTAGAATATTATTTTAAAGCACTTGAAAAATATTTAAAACAACACCAATGTCTATACGTAAAAGTAGACCCTTATTGGATTTATAATATTTATGATAAAGATATTAAACAAATTAAAGAAGATGGTGCAAACGATGAAATCATTAACCTCATTAAATCTTTAGGTTATGATCATCATGGTTTTACAACTAAATATGACCCATCAAGCCAAGTTAGATGGATGGGTGTATTAAATTTAAAAGACAAAACTTTAGCAGAAATTAAAAAAGGGTTCGATAGCCAACGTAAACGTAATGTTAATAAAGCACATAATTATGGTGTTAAAGTACGTTTCCTTGAAAGAGATGAACTTGATATATTCTTCAAACTATATAGAGAAACTGAAGAAAGAGCAGGATTTATTTCAAAAACAGATGAATATTTCTTAAACTTTATCGATACATATGGATCTAAAGCACTTGTACCTTTAGCATATGTGGATTTAAATGAATATATCAAAACAACACAAGAAAACTTAAACGAACTAGAAACAAAACGCGATCAAATGATGGCAAAAGAAAATAAATCAGAAAAGCAAATTAAGAAAATTGCTGAAACTGACAGACAAATCGATCACGCACAAAAAGAATTACTAGAAACAAGTGAACTTATCAAAACTGATGGAGAAGTATTGAATTTAGCTGCAGGTGTATTCTTTGAGAATGCATATGAAATAAATTACTTCTCAGGTGGATCAAGTGAAAAATACAACCACTTTATGGGACCATATATGATGCATTGGCATATGATTAATTATTGTTTCGAAAATGGTTTTGATAGATATAACTTCTATGGACTATCAGGAGACTTTACTGAAAATAGTGAAGACTATGGTGTTTACCGATTTAAACGTGGATTTAATGTGCAAATAGAAGAATTAATTGGAGACTTCTATAAACCAATTAATAAAAAGAAATACTTCTTATACAACACAATACAAAAAGTTAGATCAAAAATTAAAAGATAGCAAAACGTGCCTGGGACAAATTTGTTCCAGGTTTTTTATTTATTATATAGATGCTTACTGTTAAATATAAAAATTATTAAAAAATAACTAGTTAATGATGTAAATAAAATAAATAAAATATTATCATGCTAATACCTCTTTTTTACTATTTGAAAATGTTGAAAACTTTCCTTTTATTACCATATATTTACATTTATAATAAAATTATAGGTAATATTCACTATTAAATATTAAAGTAATCTATATTATCTACAAAAAATATCGTTCTACTAAAATTATAACAAGGAGGAGTGATGATTAAATGCTGAAATTCAAAGGAGTTCAAACTAAAAATTTGAATAATGAATGGACTATGGGAGCAGATGTAATAGTTGGCGCTGATGCTGCCATAGGCGGAGGATTATTACTACATAAGGAGGTTGAATCATATTATGAAACTAAGTAGTTTAGCTTTGTTTAGTTCTTTTTTGGTCTTAATAGCAATTAGTTTAATAACATATAATCAATCTTCAAATCCTAATATATATATTGTTGCTATTTTAAGTATAATTTTAGGTGTTATTTCTATAAGCTTATTTGCTAATGTTTTAAAATCAAAATCAAAAAAAGAGAGTGATAATTAAAAGCTAACATTCAAATAAGTCGAGATTAGAAAGTTGAATGTTAATTGGAATTACTTGGGCGTGACTTGTAAAATATTATAATTGTCATTTTAGTTTACATAATATATATTATAGGAAGTTAAGTATTGTGTAACGATTAAACTGTTATGTGAATGATTAATGGAATCATATACGCTTAAAATTCTTTTTTGAGCTTCTGAACTTGATTCGCCATTATGTATACGATAATCAAAGTCTTCATATGTGTATTTAAGCTCATTTAACCAATTATTTAACGATATGTCGCTTAATTGACGTTCATTGAGTCTTGAATCTGTAATAACATCTATTTGGTATTACTTAAATATATTTGATCAATATTAAGGTTTGCTAATACAGGTATTAATTGTTCAGCTTGAAATATACTATTTTAATTATGATTAGACAATATAAAACACAGCAACTCAAATCGTCATAATAACGTTTTAAGTTGCTGTGTTTCTCTTATAGATGATTTTCTACGTATATATTAATTGCTTCATGCATATATTGAGCTAATCCTTCACCAAATTGGTTTATATTTTTAGTGAAACGTTCGTCAGCTATATATAATTCACCTAAACCTTTAAATACTTCTAATGAATACTCATAATTGATATTATCGTTTAAGAAATCATACCAATCTTGAATAAGTTGTTGTGTTTCTTCTGATGCTGGTGATTTCTCTTCATTATTAACGGAAGCTAATGATCTAAATATGTTGTTCATTTCGTTTTCTTTTTCGAATCTTTCTTGTTTAGGCATATTTGATAATTTTTCGTTTGCTTTATCAACTGTCTTTCCGCCCCACTTTTCACGTGCCTCTTGTTCATATTCATTTTTATTGAAGTCGAACCCTTTAAATTTCTCTTCATTTGTCATATTTATTTCTCCTTTAAAATGTTTTGTTGTTTGATTAATAGTTTGTATCATTTGATCAATGTGATTCCTTTTATCCATTAACATTTTCTTATGCAATTGCAATGCTTCTTGTTTATTAAATGATGGATCGTCTAGAATTTGTTTGATCTTTTTTAGAGGGAAATCAAGCTCTTTGAAAAATAAAATTTGCTGTAGTCTATCTAAATTAGCTTCAGAATATAATCTATAACCTGCTTCTGAAATTTTTGATGGATTTAATAAGCTTATTTCATCGTAATGGTGAAGTGTGCGCACACTTATTCCTACAAGGTTTGCTAATTCTTTAACTGACATTTCCATTTACTTAACCTCCTCATATATTGACTATAAAGTCTTACGTAACGTAAGAGTCAACAACTAATATTATTTAAAATTTTGAAAATATGTTCGATTAATACATGTTATAGTATATATACGATAATTATGGTAGACAGGAGTTTTAAAATGAACAAAGAACCTCAATATGATTTAACTTTAGAAACACCACGCTTAATACTAATGGCAGGAGAACAAGTATTAGCGTATAAAAATACGATCACTGATGAATTGCTCAATTCAGCTGATTCTTTAAAAAAATGGGTATCATTTTTTAATTATAACTTTGATAAAGCTAAAGCAACAGAATTTATCGATAAAACAACTGATATGAGTTTTAACAAACAGTTTTTAAGATATTTTATGTTTGATAAAGAAACGAATACTTTTGTTGGCTCATTAGTATTACAAGATATTGATTTGAGATTACCATCTTGTGAAATTGGGTATTGGACTGTAGTTTCTGGACAAGGCAAAGGCTACATGACTGAAGCAATCCAATATATTACACGATATCTAATTGATACACACCAATTTGCTAGAATTGAAGCATATATTGATGTTAAAAATGTTAAAAGTATCGAGACAATAGAAAGATGTAGTTTCGAACGTGAAGGTACATTGAAGAATTCAGATTTAAGTGCCGATCAATCAAAATTAATTAACGAAGCATTATATGCAATTACAACACCTGTTTATTTTAAATAATGGAGCTTGTTTGTTATAGTAACTTACGATTTTGTACGTGCATTTGCCAGAGGGTATGGCTCGAGCCTGTAGTCTCTCACGCATACTATTCCCTCAGGCGTCAGCACTACAAAATCGTTATAAATATCAGTTTTTTTATAAAAAGTATGAGTAAGAATCAATTTTAATAAACTGTTCATACAAGCCTACCATGGCAGTCTTATGAGATTTCTCATTAGGCTGCTTTTTTGTATTCAAAAGTGCTTATAACGGACTCCTTAACAGCAATTTTGGTAGAACCTGCTTATAACACACCTCTTATCAGCAATTTTGCTGAAATCTGCTGATACTGCTACTCTTAACAGCAATTTCGCTGAAACCTGCTGATACTGGCACTCTTATCAGCAATTTTGCTGAAACCTGCTTATACTGGCACTCTTATCAGCAATTTTGCTGAAACCTGCTGATACTGGCACTCTTAACAGCAATTTTGCTGAAATCTGCTTATACTGGTACTCTTATCAGCAATTTCACTAAAACCTGCTTATCCTGGCACTCTTATCAGCAATTTTGCTGAAATCTGCTTATACTGGTACTCTTAACAGCAATTTCGCTGAAACCTGCTTATACTGGTACTCTTATCAGCAATTTCGCTGAACCTTGCTTATATTTAGTCAAGTCCATAATTTTGTGTAATATCTTTAGATGTAATCAACCATTGGTTTTTCTAGGGTATTAACAAAATATATATGCTTGGTTTTTAGCTGATATATTTTGTTAATCTCTACTAATTTTAAAAAAATTAGTAGTAATTCTAAGTAATAAAAGGTCGTTTCGAACTATCAAAATTTTCTTGGATATCCATAAGTACAGCACCAATTAATCTAAAAGCAGAGTCTAAATTAGGGAAAGT